>NZ_JBEOVM010000057.1:0-42482 GCF_040295505.1 Streptomyces sp. NPDC002790
GCGCCCGAGGCGTCATCTGCGGTGAAGCGGGCAAAATCAAGCCCCTGCGGCGATTGAGCAGCGGGGTCCGGGGCAGAGCCCCGATCTTTTCAGCCCGGGTGACGCTCGAGCCCTTTCCCGTCCGGCCGGCGCTCGAGCCATTCCAGCCCCGCCGGCGATTGAGGCGCCGGGGCCGGGGCGGAGCACCGTGGCGTGGGGGCGGGGGTGTGCGTACGCGGAGGGGCCCGGGAGAACGTCTCCCGGGCCCCTCCGCGTGAACGGACGGCTACGCCGTCACCGTGTCCTCCGGCTCCGCGGCCTCCACCTCGGCCACCTGCTCCTCGACGGAGTCCTCACGCGTGGGCGGCACCTCATCCTCGCCCCGCGCCGCCATCCGCACCCGCCGCTCGTCGGCCTTGGCGCACAGGGCGCGTACGGCGACGTTGAAGCGGTCGATGGACGGCGGGTCCGACGGACCGAGGAGATGCTCCTTCAGGGCCACCCGGCCCTCCGCGTGGACGTCCTCCACCTCGCCGCGCACCACTGCGAGCAGCTCGGGAACCTCGGTCGCCCCGGGCGACAGGACCGTCGCCGCCCGCACCGTCGGGAACCCCGTACGGAAGTCGTCCTCCGAAAGCCCCGACGTGTTGGCCACCGCGTACGGCTTCTCGCTGCTCAGCCAGTCGGAGACGACCGAGGAGACGTCGGAGACGAGGACGTCCGCCGCGTTGAAGCACGTGAAGATCGCGGGCCGCGCCTCGGTGATGATCAGGTGCTCCCACTCGGGGAACGAGGCCCAGTACGCCTCCTCCCACGCCTCGGTCGCCTCGGCCACCGCCGCCGCCCGATCCCCGTCGGGCCGGCCCTGGAGCATCATCCGCTCCATCTCGTCCGTGCCCTTGGGGAACTTGGTGGACGTCAGCTCGTTCAGCGCCTCGAAGCGGCGCTCGAGCTCGACGGCGGCCTCGGGACCCGGACGCGCGCCGGAGCGGCGGGTGTTGGCCTCCTCGATCATCGCCATGATGCGCTTGTTGGCCTCACCGGCGGCGGGGACCTGCGAACCGGTCATCGGGTGCGGCTTGTAGATCAGCCGGACCTTGGGGTCGTCGACCAGCTGCCGGACGATGTTCTCGCCCGCCAGGATCACCGACGTATTGCCGGGGTTGCCGTCCCAGCCCTCCCAGGTGGGCGCGTACAGAACGGTCGTGTACGCACCCGTGGCCGGCCCGTCCGCGAGCTCGATGGGCGCCAGCTGCGGGCGGCCCACCTCGACGACATCCCGGTCGTCGACGCCGACGTCCGCGAGCTGGTACCGGTCGCGCGCCGCGGGACCGGCCACCCACACCTCGTCGTACGCCTTCGCGTACGGGTTGCAGGACGACAGCTTGTCGGACTCGCCGTGGTTGGTGAACGCGTGCTTGATCGTGGGGATGCGCAGGACCTGCGAGGTCTTCGCGGCGTTCGCCGGGTGCAGCAGCATCTTCAGCGTCGAGTTCTCCAGGGAGAACATCGTGGCGACCTTCGGGAAGCAGATGATCGGCACATCGGTGGCGTCGATCTTGTTCACCATGAAGCGCTCGCGCAGCACGATCAGCGGCTTGCCGTCGACCGCGGCGAGCGTGGAGAGCCACATGTTCGCCTGGTACGCGGAGGTGGTGCCGCCGGAGAAGTACATGCCGACGGTGGGCCGGTAGTCGGCCAGCCACGCGTCGAGCCAGGCGATGACCTTGTCGTCGTTCAGCGGACGCTTCTTGGGCAGCAGCCACGTACCGAGGTAGGCCGTGCCGAAGAGGAACAGGACGATCGAGACGCCGATGCCGATGACGCCCCACAGGGCGTTGGTCGTCGACGCGGTGATGACCAGGCCGAGGGTGGAGGGGATCGCGAAGGTCAGCAGGCGGTGCGCCGCCCGCCGGGCCAGCAGGCGCGGCGGCGAGGCACACAGGTTCAGCGCGGACGTGTCGATGTTCCGCGTGACGATCGGCAGCGTGCGGGTGCGGCGCACCAGGACCGCTGCCGCCTGGCAGGCGAAGTGCAGCAGGTACATCGCGAGCACCATGACCAGCAGCGGCGCCTGCTCGTCGAGCGGGTTGATGCCGCTGATGCGCAGCAGGCCGACGAAGATCAGCATGTCGCGCAGCAGTTGCCGCACCGTCACGTCGAAGCGGATCTTGCCGAGCAGCGAGAGCAGCCCCGGCTGCCTGTACTGCAGGTAGGTGTCGAGGGCGAGTCCGGCCGCGCTCGCGGCGACGAAGAGGGGAACATACGGAACGAGCGCGCTGACGAGCTGGGCCACATAGAGCGCGAACATCGTGAACAGAGCTGAAAGCTGCACGAGGCGGCGCGAGGCACGTCCGGCGGAGGGCACGGGCTGGGCTCCTGGCAGGGGGTCTCGGAGGGTGGGGGGACCGTGGGGGAGGTCCACCTCGCGGAAATGCTGACCACTGACCGTATGACTTTCTGTGGCCCCCTAGCAATCCTCCAAGCCCACAAGCAGTAGAAACGGGGTCAAATGGCGTGAAAGGACGGGGTCGGTTCCCCGTCCTGCCCGCGTCCTGATTACGGGGCGTCCACGGCGTTGTCCGTACCTCGAAACCCAAGAGCGGTCGAAGGGGCAGGTCACGTACATTGCCAGGCATGTCAGGGGCAACAACTGGGGCAGCAGCAGGGGCGGCGCGCCAAGGTGTGGCGGACGCCCGCCGGATCGTCGTCAAGGTCGGATCGTCGTCACTCACCACGGCGGCGGGGGGCCTGGACGCGGACCGGGTCGACGCGCTCGTCGACGTCCTGGCGAAGCAGCGCGGAGGCGGGGAGAAGGAGATCGTCCTCGTCTCCTCCGGCGCCATCGCCGCGGGACTCGCCCCACTGGGCCTGACCCGCCGTCCCAAGGACCTCGCCCGCCAGCAGGCCGCGGCGAGCGTCGGCCAGGGCCTCCTCGTCGCCCGCTACACCGCCTCTTTCGCGCGCTACGGGGTCCGCGTCGGCCAGGTCCTCCTGACCAGCGACGACATGGCCCGCCGCGCCCACCACCGCAACGCCTCGCGGACCCTCGACCAACTCCTGGCGATGGGCGCCTTCCCGATCGTCAACGAGAACGACACGGTGGCCACGGACGAGATCCGCTTCGGCGACAACGACCGGCTCGCGGCGCTCGTCGCCCACCTCGTGCACGCGGACCTGCTCGTGCTGCTCTCCGACGTCGACGGCCTCTACGACGGCGACCCCGCCAAGCCCGGCAGCTCCCGCGTCGCCGAGGTGCGCGGCCCCGCCGACACGGCGCACGTCAAGATCGGCTCCGCCGGGAAGGCGGGCGTCGGCACCGGCGGCATGGTCACCAAGGTCGAGGCCGCCTCGATCGCGGCGGCCGCCGGCATCCCCGTGGTGCTGACGAGCGCGAGCCACGCCTCCGACGCCCTAGCCGCCCGCGACACCGGCACGTACTTCCACGCCACGGGCCGCCGCAGCGCCGACCGCCTGCTGTGGCTGCAGCACGCGTCGACGCCGCAGGGCGCGATCACCCTCGACGACGGCGCGGTACGAGCCGTCGTCGAGCGGCGCACATCGCTGCTGCCCGCCGGGATCGCGGGCGTGGAGGGCGAGTTCGGCGCGGGCGACCCGGTCGAACTGCGCGACGAGCGGGGGCGCGCGGTCGCCCGCGGGCTCGTCAACTTCGACGCCAAGGAGATCCCGCAGCTGATCGGCCGCTCCACGCGCGAACTGGCCCGCGACCTCGGCCCCGCCTACGAGCGGGAAGTCGTACACAGGGACGACTTGGTCATCCTCCAGGCTTGAAACGGGCCGCGTGCCTTCGAAACCCCCTGTGTGAAAGGCCGAAAGCCTGCCACCCGTGGGGGACCTTCCCCAAAACCGCCCCAAGAAGCTCCGTGTCCTGCTCAACTCTTGAGGCAGGGAGTTCATCCGGGGAAGGTCGCACGACCATTGCGCAAAGGAGGCCGTCGTGAGACGAGCGCGCCCGGGGGTCGCGTCCAAGGGGCCCCGAGGTTCGGCGGAGCGGGTGCTGACGAGCGTGGCCGCGGGAGACGCGTACGACGGGGACACCGCGGGAGAGACCGCCGAGGCGAGCGCTGAGGGCAGCGCCGAACAGGGCCCCCGTCTGTGGCACGTCACGCTCAGCGTCTCCGGCGAGGAGGCATCGCTCGCGGAGGTGCGCCGCGGCCTCGAACAGCTCGCGCACGACCACCCCTTCCTGCTGACGAGCCGCTACGCCGTGGACCACGCCGAGATCCGCTACTGGGAAGAGGCCCGCGACCTGCACGACGCGGCGGCGGTGGCCCTGCGCCTGTGGGGCGAACACCGCCGTACGTCGCAGCTCCCGCCCTGGGAAATCGTCGGCCTGGAGGTCATCGACCGCCAGACCTACCACCAACGCATCGCGGAGGGCTTCGGCCCCCTGCCGGCAACTCCGGTCGGCGTCCACCCCTTCTAGGCAAAAAGGGGCGCGGGGAACTGCGCACCCCAGCCACGCTCAGCCGTCACGAGGCGGAAACCTCAGCCACTGTGGCCAAGGCCGCATTTCAGCCACGTCTCACCCCCCGAAACACCGGTCGACCGCCCCCACGCCCCCGATACCCTGCGGAGCATGACGTCGCTGCCGCTGAACCCGTACGACTCCATGACCCCGGTCACCCAGACCGCGTACCGCGCCAGGTCCGCGGCCCACGACCTCGCCGCCCTGCCGCGCGCCCACAAGGACGACGCCCTCGGCGCCATCGCCGACGCCCTGGAAGTACGTACCGCGGAAATCGTCGAGGCCAACGCCAAGGACATCGCCAAGGCCCGCGAGGCCGGCACCCCCGAGGCGATCATCGACCGGCTGACGCTCACCCCGGAGCGCGTCCGGGCCATCGCCTCGGACGTGCGCGACGTCATCGCCCTGCCCGACCCCATCGGCACGGTCGTACGCGGCAACACCCTCCCGAACGGCATCGACCTGCGCCAGATCCGGGTCCCGCTCGGTGTCGTCGGCATCATCTACGAGGCCCGACCGAACGTCACGGTCGACGCCGCCGCCCTCTGCCTCAAGTCGGGCAACGCGGTCCTCCTGCGCGGCAGTTCATCGGCGTACGAGTCGAACACCGCGCTCGTCCGGGTGCTGCGCGACGCCGTCGGCGGCGCGGGGCTGCCCGCCGACGCGATCCAGCTCGTCCCCGGCGAGAGCCGCGACTCGGTGACCGAGTTGATGCGCGCCCGCGGCCTGGTCGACGTGCTGATCCCGCGCGGCGGTGCCTCGCTCATCAAGAACGTCGTCGAGAACTCGACCGTCCCCGTGATCGAGACCGGCACCGGCAACTGCCACGTCTACGTGGACGCCGACGCCGACCTCGACATGGCCGTCGACATCCTCGTCAACTCCAAGGCGCACCGCGTCTCCGTGTGCAACGCGGCGGAGACGCTCCTCGTCCACCAGGACATCGCCGACGCGTTCGTGCCGCGCGCCCTCGACGCGCTCGCGGAGGCCGGCGTCACCGTGCACGCGGACCGGCGGATCACGAAGTACGCGGCCGGGTCCAAGGCCACCGTCGTCGAGGCGACCCCGGACGACTGGGAGACCGAGTACCTCTCGTACGACATCGCGGCCGCGGTCGTCGACGACATGGACCGGGCCGTCGAGCACATCCGCCTGTGGTCCTCGGGGCACACCGAGGCCATCGTCACGACCTCGCAGGCGGCCGCCCGCCGCTTCACGCAGCTCGTCGACTCCACGACCGTCGCCGTGAACGCCTCGACACGGTTCACCGACGGCGGCCAGTTCGGTTTCGGCGCCGAGATCGGCATCTCCACGCAGAAGCTGCACGCCCGCGGCCCGATGGGCCTTCCCGAGCTGACGAGCACGAAGTACATCGTCACGGGCGACGGCCACACCCGATGAATTCCCTTACCGTCTGCCCAAATTGACCCCTTCGGTCTACGCTGGACGCGTGCCGGAGGACGTGGGGGGCTCGCCGTTCCCGGACGGCTGGGAGCCCGACGACGACCACGACCGCGGGGGCTGGGACGAAGAGTTCGCCTCCGTGGTCTTCGACGAGGACTTCGTCAAGGCTGCCGAGGTCCATGAACCCACCGCGGTCGAGCGGCTGCTCGCCGCCGCGCAGGCGCGCGCCGAGGCCCAGGAGGCCGAGGCCCGCAGGACCCGCATCCGGCCGGCACCCGACGACGAGTTCTACGACGAGGTGGACGGGTACGGCCGCGGCGAAGACGGCGAATTCGGCGCGTACGGGGACGAGTCGGACGAGCTGTACGAGGAGGAGCTCGACCGCGAGGGCCGGCCCGTGGGCGGCGTCCGCTGGCGCAGGCCCGTCGCCTGGGCGCTCGCCCTGCTGATGGGCATCGGCATGGTCGCCCTCGCCTTCACGGCCGTCTACCGGGGCGCGTCGTCGGGCAGCCAGGACGAGGTCCCGCCGCCCGCGACGACCGAACTGGAGAAGAACGTGCCGGGCACGCCCTCCGCCTCCGCGGACTACTCACAGCCCGCGGTCTCGGCGGTTCCCCGGACCCCGTGAGGGGGCGCTCGGGGCGCTCGCGCGGGGGTCGTGGAAGTTGACGTGCACCAGGGCGTTTACCTGACGTCGGGGAGACCTACCCTGAGGGTATGAGCGGGCCAGGAGACCCACCGGAGGGAACACCGGACAGCGGTCCCAACAGTGGCGGCAGCGAGGAAGAGTACCGATCCGTCGTGTTCGACGAATCGTTCGTCAAGGCTGCCCGGCTCCAGGAGTTCTCCGCGCAGGAGCGCATCACCGACCACTCGCCGGCCGTGCGCCGACTGCCCGTGCTGCGCCGGGGCCTCACCCGGCAGGCCGTCATACTCGTCGTCCTGATCGTGATCGCGTTCGGCACCGCCGTCTACATGGGCGTACGGAGCCCCTACCGGACCACCCCGGCGGCCCGGAACACCGAGCCGCTGCGGATGACGGTGATACCGCTCGCGCCGACGGGCCGGGTCCCCGGCTCCGATTCCGTGCAGGAGCTGTACGAGCACAGCCCCGCCGCCCGGTTCAAGCGCGCCGCCCGCGCCATCGACCTCCCGGTCGACCCCAAGGCCACCGCGCACTTCTCCGACAGCCAGGTCGTCACCGCGCTGACCACGGCCAAGGACTACCTCGTCGACTCCTCGCTCGACCCCGACGTGCTCACACGCGGCGCCGTGCGCCCCGTGCGGATGCTGATCGACCCGCAGCAGCTCCCGCAGTTCGACCAGAGCGTCAACAGGCCGGTCACCGACGGGCGGCACGCGGCCACCGGCTGGCTCGTCCGCTTCGATCCCTCGCAGGCCGCCCTCGCCGATTCGCGCATCCGGGTCCGCGGCGCGCTGCACGTGGCCGAGACCGACGCGGACACCCTCGAAGTGACCTCGGACCACACCTTCGTCTACGCGCTGCGTCCAGCCGACAACGGCGACAAGAAGGCGAAGGCCTCCCTGTTCACCGTCCGCCGCTCCATGCACTTCCGCTTCGACCGCCAGGACCTGCGCAACCACCAGACCGAACTGGTGGTGTCCTACGTCCAGGCGGGCCCGCTCGCCTGCTCGTCCGACGCCGCCGGGTATCTGCATCCGCTGCTCGCGGGCCAGAGCGCGAAGGAGGGCGGCCCGGCCGGCACCGACCCGTACGCGACGGACAGTGCGTCCGCGCTGTGCGGCGCACTCGCGCCGGACGCGCAACCGCACGTGTAGCCCCGCACGTGAGGCCCGAGCGGTTCGGGCAGGGGGGCGGATCAGCGCTCGCCGCTGCCGTTGCCCGTGTCCTCACCCTCGTCGGTCGTGCCGTGGTTCCCGCTGTTGCCCCCGCCGCCGAAGTTCCCGAAGCCGCGCCGCACCCGGCCGCCCAGGTCCCCCGCACCACCCGCGATGTCGCTGACCAGCTTCATCAGCGGGTCCTTCGAGGTCTTCATGTTCTCCGTGTAGTGCGAGGCCGACTCGCGCCACGAGTCCGTCACCGAGGTGTCCTTGTCCTCGCTGCGGCGCGGGTAGTGACCGTCCATCAGGCGCTGGTAGTCACGGCTCGCCGCCCACTTCTTCAGCTCTGCGGCGCGCACCGTGGTGAACGGGTGCGAGCGCGGCAGCACGTTGAGGATCTTCAGCACGGAGTCGCGCAGATCGCCCCCGGCCTCGTACTCCTCGGCCTGCTTGAGGAACGCGTCCACGTTCATCTGGTGCAGATGGTTGCCGCCCGCGATCTTCATCAGGCCGCGCATGGAGGCCTCCAGGTCCTGGCCGACCAGCAACCCGGCGCGGTCCGCGGAGAGTTCGGACTTGCGGAACCACTCGCGCAGCGCCGTCACGATCGCCATGATCGCGAGGTTGCCGAGCGGGATCCACGCGACGCGCAGCGCGAGGCTGGTCAGGAACAGCAGGATCGTCCGGTAGACCGAGTGGCCCGACAGCGCGTGGCCCACCTCGTGGCCGACCACGGCCCGCATCTCCTCCTCGTCGAGGAGTTCCACAAGTCCCGTGGTGACGACGATGATCGGCTCGTCGAGGCCGATGCACATCGCGTTCGGCTGCGGGTCCTGATTGACGTACATCGGTGGGACCTTCTCCAGGTCCAGGATGTAACAGGCGTCCCGCAGCATCGTGTTGAGGTGCGCGAACTGCTCCTCGGACACCCGCACCGAGTCCGACAGGAACAGCAGGCGCAGGCTGCGCTCGGGCAGCAGTCCGCTCAGCGCCTTGAAGACCGTGTCGAACCCGCTGAGCTTGCGCAGCGCCACAAGCGCCGAGCGGTCCGCGGGGTGCTCGTACGCCCGCGAGGAGATCCCCGGGAAGCGCCGACGCTGCCTGCTCGGTACGTTCTCGTGCTGCTCGTTCGGTTCGTCGGGCATCCGACTTCCCCCATGTCCGTGAGATTCGACGTGTTTCGCCGTGTTCCGGCCGTGCCCCCAAGGTGGGGTCCACCCTAGGCGGATATACCGTGACGGGGCAGCACACCGAAGGAGCGAACCGTCATGGAGCACATCGATCACGTCATCAGCGCGGCATCGGAACAGGGCGCGGGGAACCTGTTGCGCACCGTGCTGATTGTGGGCGTACTGGGCGCGGGCTTCCTCGCCTGGTTCTTGTTGCGGGGCTACAAGAGCGACGACTGAACCCACCGCTTACGATGGGTCAGAAGTCCTTCTCCCGATCCCACACCGGATAGGTCCTGCTGACGATGAGCCTCCCCAGCACCGCTGCCCAGCTCGCCACTCTCGCTGCCGAGGGCGAGCACGGCGGCAACCACGAAAGCCTCAGCCCCCTCGTGACGGGCGGCGGGGCCTTCATCATCCTCATTCTGCTGCTGTGGATCACCACCCGGTTCAAC
This sequence comes from Streptomyces sp. NPDC002790, assembly GCF_040295505.1. Lineage (NCBI taxonomy): Bacteria > Bacillati > Actinomycetota > Actinomycetes > Kitasatosporales > Streptomycetaceae > Streptomyces > Streptomyces sp. NPDC002790. The sequence goes on from NZ_JBEOVM010000057.1 coordinate 9,300, forward strand.
CGCGACCGCTGAACCCGGGCGAGACCATGGGGAACGGGCCAGTAGGCTCTGCTCGCATGGGAGCGCAGGACATGCCTACCGGCCCGGTCAACAGCCCGGCCGGCGGCCCGGATCACGAGTGGGCCTCACCGACCAAGCGACGCCTCGGCGTCATGGGCGGAACGTTCGACCCGATCCACCACGGACACCTGGTGGCGGCCAGTGAGGTCGCCGCACAGTTCGACCTGGACGAGGTCGTGTTCGTGCCCACCGGGCAGCCCTGGCAGAAGAGCGACAAGAACGTCTCTCCTGCCGAGGACCGCTATCTGATGACGGTCATCGCGACCGCCGAGAACCCGCAGTTCTCGGTGAGCCGCATCGACATCGACCGCGGTGGTCCGACCTATACGACGGACACACTGCGCGATCTGCGTCAGCTCAACCCCGAGGCCGACCTCTTCTTCATCACGGGTGCCGACGCTCTCGGCCAGATCCTCACCTGGCGTTACACCGACGAGCTGTTCTCCCTGGCACACTTCATCGGAGTCACGCGGCCGGGCCACACGCTCGCCGACCCGGGTCTGCCGGAGGGCGGCGTCTCGTTCGTCGAGGTTCCCGCCCTCGCCATCTCGTCCACGGACTGCCGCGACAGGGTCGCCAAGGGTGACCCCATCTGGTACATGGTGCCGGACGGTGTGGTGCGCTATATCGACAAGCGCCAGCTGTACCGAGGCGACTGAACCCTGCACCGCCGAGAGGGGCATCGGTGAACGACCGATACGACGGTTACGACCAGCAGAGTTACGAGCTGGTCGGATATGACGAGTCCGGCCGGCCGGTCTACCGGCCGGTCCAGCAGGCGCCGTCGTACGAGCAGAACTCCCCGTATGGATACGGCTACGACCCGTACGCGGGCGGGCAGCAGCAGCAGCCGACCGGGCAGCAGCCCCAGCAGCCTTACCAGCCCCAGCAGGCCCCTTCGTACGACACCTACGACACGTACGACACCTACGGCGGAGCACCGCAGCAGGCCCAGCAGCCGTACCAGCCACAGCCCCAGCAGGCCACGGCGTACATCCCGCAGCAGGCCCCGCAGCCGGCTCGGGCGCCCGCGCCGCCACAGGCCCCGCAGCCCGAGCGCGACTACCGCACCGAGCAGTTCGAGTTCGTCGAGGAGCCGGACGAGGACTCCGAAGACGTCATCGACTGGCTGAAGTTCACCGAGTCGCGCACCGAGCGGCGCGAGGAGGCGCGGCGCCGCGGGCGCAACCGGGGCGTCGCCCTCGTCGTCGTCCTCGCCCTGTGCCTGGTCGGCGGCGCCGGCTACCTCTGGTCCCAGGACAAGCTGCCGTTCCTGTCGAAGGACGCGGCGAAGGCCGGCGCGGCCGCCGCGACCGGTCCGCAGAACCGTGACGTCATCGTCGTCCACCTGCACAACACCAAGGGCGGCGGGACGTCCACGGCGCTGCTCGTGAACAACACCACCACGAAGCGGGCCACCGCCGTCCTGCTGCCGAACTCCCTCGCCCTGGCGGACGAGGACGGCACCGGCACCACGCTCGCCAAGTCCGTCGACGAGGACGGCTCCTCCGGCACGAGCGACGGCCTCGACACCCTGCTCGGCACCGACATCCAGGGCACCTGGCGGCTCGACACCCCGTACCTCAACAACCTCGTCGAGCTCGTCGGGAACATCGACGTCAGCACCGACACGAGCGTGCCCGACCCCGCCAAGAAGGGCACCGTGCTCGTCCACAAGGGCGCGGACCAGACCCTCAGCGGCCCCGCTGCCGTGGCGTACGCCACGTACCGGGCCAAGGGCGAGCCGCAGACGGCGCAGTTGAGCCGGTTCGGGCAGGTCATGCAGGGCGTGCTGCGCAAGCTGTCGTCCGACCCGCAGGCCGCGACGACGACCGTGCAGACGCTCGCCCAGATCCTCGACCCGTCGCTGACCGAGAAGGACCTCGGGGCCTTCCTCGCCAAGCTCGCCGACCGGGCCAAGGAGGGCGACTACAAGACCGACCTCCTTCCGGTGCAGCAGGGCGGCAGCGTCTCCCGGTCCACCGCGGACTCCGTGGTCGAGAACGTGCTCGGCGGCACCGTGAAGTCCCCGTCCAGCGGCGACTCCCCGCGCGTCGGCATCGAGAACGCCACCGGTGACAAGGCCCGCACAGAGAAGGCCCGCGTCGCCCTGGTCAACGGCGGCTACACGTTCGTGTCGGGCGGAACCGGAACGGCGATCGCGACCTCCCGGGTCGCGTACGCGGACGCCGCGCACAAGAAGGACGCCGTAGAGGTCGCCAAGACGCTGGGCCTGCCGACGTCCTCCGTGACGAAGGGCAAGGCGGCGCGGAACGCGGACGTCTCCGTCGTGCTGGGCCGGGACTACACCGGCCGGTGACCGCCCACCGGTAAGGCCGTCGGGCGTGTCGGCGGACCGTGAGACCCTTGGGGTACCCCCTGAGGGATCTCTCAGGGGATTCAGACCGCCGACGGAAAGCCTTGTAGTGACCGCCACTGACCGTTCCATCGAGCTCCTCAACGTCGCCGCGCAGGCGGCCGCAGACAAGCTCGCGCACGACATCATCGCCTACGACGTCAGCGATGTGCTGTCCATCACGGATGCCTTCCTGCTCGCTTCGGCGCCCAACGACCGCCAGGTCAAGTCGATCGTCGACGAGATCGAGGAGAAGCTGAACAAGGAGCTCGGCGTCAAGCCGGTGCGCCGCGAGGGCGACCGTGACGCCCGCTGGATCCTGCTCGACTACGTCGACATCGTCGTCCACGTCCAGCACAGCGAGGAGCGCGTCTTCTACGCCCTGGAGCGGCTGTGGAAGGACTGCCCCGAGATCGACCTGCCCGAGGAGGCCAAGGCCACCCGCGGCAAGGGCGAGGAGCACGCCAAGGAGCGGGCCGCGGAGGTCGAGGCCGAGGACGTGCTGTGACGAGCGCTTCCCGGGGGCGGCGCGTCGTCCTGTGGCGGCACGGCCAGACCGCGTGGAACCTGGAGCGCCGCTTCCAGGGCACCACGGACATCGGCCTGACCGAGACCGGTGTCGCGCAGGCCCACCGCGCTGCCCGGCTGCTCGCCTCCCTGAGGCCGGACGCGATCGTCGCGTCCGACCTCGCGCGCGCCTCGACCACCGCCGCCGAACTGACCGCGCTCACGGGCCTCGACGCCACGTACGACGAGGGCCTGCGCGAGACGTACGCGGGGGAGTGGCAGGGCCTCACGCACGAGGAGATCATCGCCCGCTTCGGCGAGCAGTACGCGGCGTGGAAGCGCGGCGAGCCCGTGCGCCGCGGCGGTGGTGAGCTGGAGACCGAGGTCGCCGACCGGGCCGCGCCCGTCGTGCTGCGGCACGCGGACAAGCTGCCCGACGACGGCCTGCTCGTCGTGGTCAGCCACGGTGGCACCATCCGCACCACCATCGGTCGGCTGCTCGGCCTGGAGGCCCACCACTGGGAGGGGCTCGGCGGCCTGTCGAACTGCTGCTGGTCCGTCCTCGGCGAGGGCGTCCGCGGCTGGCGTCTGCTGGAGCACAACGCCGGCACGCTGCCCGAACCGGTCCTCGGCGACGACGACTAGGGCCTGCTCCAGGCCCGCTGGGCCGGATTTCACTTTCCGGCAGGTCGCAGGCTAAAGTTCTTCTTGTTCGGCCCGCCGGGGGAAAGCCCGGAGGGGGAAGAACGCGAGGGGCTATAGCTCAGTTGGTAGAGCGCCTGCATGGCATGCAGGAGGTCAGGAGTTCGATTCTCCTTAGCTCCACAGGAATCAGAGATCCCGTCCCGTAAGGGGCGGGATTTTTCGTTGCCGATTTCGCGGTGGGTTTGAGGCGCCGGGGCCGCCCGGGGCGTATACCTCTGCGGACGTCGTGTCCGGACTGGTACGCGGGCGTCGCTGACCGGGTCGCTTCCGCCGTGGCAGAATCGGACGGCCGGAACGGGGCTGTGTCCGACCGACGAAGGTGGCCCGCTGGGGAGGGAGTACGCGATGCCCTTGAGCATCAACGAGGAAGCCGATCGCTTCCTCGGTATGGCAGCGATATCCGCCGAGCCCCCGGCCGGTTCGGAAGAAGCCCCGTCCCTCAACTGTCCGTCCTGCGGCTCCATCCACGTCGCCCAGATGCTCGGCGACAACGGCGGGATCTCGTACGTGTGCACGGCCTGCGGCCACAGCTGGAGCTGAGCGGAACACATGGGTGCACACAGGAGGAAGTGCGACTGGTGCGGCAGCGGCACGCCCATCGTGCGCGACATGGAGCCGCTGAACCCCGACTACCAGTACTGGTGCGAGGAGTGCGCGCGGGCGCTGATCATAAAAGGCGACCCGATCGAGACGTACCGGGAGTTGGAGGGCGAGCCGATCTACGGCCGCCTCCTGGACGAGCACTGCACGCTCAAGCGCTTCTACTCGTTCGCCAGAGCCTGACCTCCGAGATCGCCGCGTACGCCAGGAAGGCGCAGGCCACTCCTACGTAGAGCGCCGAAAGCATCGACTCCCCTACGTTCTGGTGGAGTTCGGGCCGCCCGTGCGTGTGCGGTACCCACCACAGTGCGTAGGTGCAGAACGTCAAGGTCAGGGCGAGCGCGGCCTTCTGACGGCCCGACTCCCACACGAGCAGCGCCAACGGCACGCACCAGATCCAGTGGTGGGACCACGAGACCGGGCTGACCAGGAGCGCCGTCGTCGCGCACGCCACCGTCGCCTGGGCGAGGCGCCCGCGCAGTGCCGCCGCGACCGCGACCGTGAGCCCGGCGAGGGCCGTCACGGCGGCGGCGAGGACCCACCAGGCGCCGGGGTCCGCGGTGTGCAGCAGCCGGGCCAGTACGCCGCGCAGCGACTGGTTGCCGGTCTCCTCGGCGTGGCCGGGGCGGTCCGACTCGAAGACCATCCGCGTCCAGAAGTACCGGGAGTCGCGAGGCAGGACGACGGCCGTCAGTACGGTCACGCAGACGAACGAGCCCACCGCCACGCAGGCCCCGCGCACCCACGGCCGCCAGGCCCCGCCCCGCGCCAACTGGGCGAGCCCCGTGCACAGCAGGAAGACGGCGAACAGCGCGGGCGTCAGTTTGATCGCCGCCGCGACGCCGATCCCCAGGCCCACCCAGCGGTGCCCCGGCCGGCGCGTCAGGTCCCACAGGACGAGCACGGCGAGCAGCAGGTTGACCTGCCCGTAGCGCAGCGTCGTCCACACCGGCTCGCACCACACGGCGACGGCCGCCACCCACAAGGCGTGCTCCACGCGCGCGTGGCGTCGTACGAGGCGCATGGAGAGGTGCACGAAACCGAAGAGGAGGGCGAGGTTCAGGGCGGTCGCGGCGACCTTCATGGTCACCACGTCCAGGAACGTCAGCGGCAGGAACAGCAGCGCGGCGAACGGCGGGTAGGTGGTCGGCAGGTCGGCGTAGGTCGCGCGCAGTGCGTACAGGTCGCCGCCCGTGCGGACCGTCCAGCCCTCCGCCCGGTAGACCATCAGGTCGATCATGGAGACGTCGGCCGCGCGCTGGGCGATCACGAAGGCCGTGAACGAGAGCAGGCAGGCTCCCAGCGCTGCCGGTGCATGGCGGGTGCGGGGCAGGGCGAGCACAGTCACATGAGGGAACACTAGTAGTCGTCAAGGGCGACTTTTCCCTACAGAAGGGGGCGGAAGGGAAACGATTTGGTGATGCACCCAGGTGACCGTGTAATGTTGGCGACGCCGCCGGGGAGACCGACAAGGGAGCCCCGGAGGACCAAAGCGCGGGGCTATAGCTCAGTTGGTAGAGCGCCTGCATGGCATGCAGGAGGTCAGGAGTTCGATTCTCCTTAGCTCCACAGGAATGTGAGACGGGCCATCCGATTCGGATGGCCCGTCTTTGTTCGTGTCTACGGGCTACCTCCGGGCGCGGCTGCGGCCGGGCGGGAGCGCCGGGCGCGAGGGCCTGCGGTCCTGTGGGGCCGCCGAGGCGTCCCCCTCGATCCGCAGTGCAAGGGCGGGGCAGCGGCGTACGGCCCGCACCGCGTTCGCCTCGGAGTAGCCGGGCACGGCCGCCTCCGCGACCGTCGGGAAGCCGTCGGGGCCCAACTGCAGCAGCTCCGGCACGATGTCCGCGCACAGGCCGTGGCCCTGGCACAGCGTCCAGTCGACGGCGAGCCGCTTCCCGGTGGACGCCGGGCTCGCAGGCGCCTCCGCGTGCAGCGGCAGCACACCGAGCACCGGGCGGCCGCAGCCGGCGCCCAGCACGTGCGCGGCCAGGTCGTCGGTGAACGCCGAGATCGTCGACTCGATGAACGCCGCCGAACCGTCCGGGTGCTTGCACGCCCCGCGCCGCTTCACCGCGCGCGTGACCTCGCGCAGCGCCTCCAGGGCGGTCGGGCCGCCTCCGTTCAGTACGTCCTCGAGGCCGCGCGCCGCCGCGGGCAGCCCCAGGTAGCAGGGGCCGCACTGGCCCGCGCTCTCCGAGGCCAGCCACTGCGCCACCTTCAGGGCCTCGCCGAGCGGGCAGGTGTCCGGGCCGATCGGCAGGATCGCCCCGGCGCCGAGCGCGCCGCCCGAGGCCTCCAGGGAGGCGCGGGAGACGATGGCGTCCTGCGCGCCCATCCCGTCGAGCCATTTGCCGTGATAGCCGCCCGTGAGGACGCCCTGGGGGAGCGGGGGAGCGCCCGCGAGCTGGAGTACGTAGCCCAGCGGGACGCCGGACGGCACTTCCAGGACCATCGGGCGGGCGACCGCCCCGGAGAGCGTCAGCAGGACCGTGCCGGGCTCGTCGTGCAGCCCTGTGCGGCAGTAGCGCTCGGCGCCCGTGCGGGTCGCGATGGCGAGCTGGGCGAAGGTCTCCGCGTTCGACAGGAGCGTGGGGGCGCCGCCGACGCCGGAGTCGGAGGCGCGGACCTTGCGGCCCGGCGGCATGGGCGGGCCGCCGTCCGCCGAGCGGATCAGGGCCGAGGACTCCCCGGTGACCATGCGCACCGGATTGCGCTGCACGCGCGCGCGGAGCGGTGCGTTCCGACGGTTCGTCAGGCCGCGCTCGGCGAGGGCCGCCTGCATCGACGCCTCGGTGCTGTCGCGGGTCACGCCGATGACGAGCGTGCGCGCGCCGATCGCCTCCGCGACGAGCAGGGCGCCGTCCAGGATCAGATGCGGTGCCCGGTTGATCAGCACGGTGTCCTTGCGGCAGGCCGGCTCGTCCTCGCTGCCGTTGACGACGACCACCGGGCGCACTCCGCGCCGGATCGCCGACTCCGCGACCGCGCGAAGCTTCTTGGCGAAGGGGAAGCCCGCGCCGCCCCGGCCGCGCAGGGATATCGCCTGGGCCAGCTGCGCGAGCGGCTCGCCCGCCATGGCTTCCAGTGGTCCGTGCACCTTCAGGTGCATGTCGAGGTCGAGCCGCTCCACGAGGTCGAACCCCGAAGTGAGCTGGGGAAGTCCGACGACCCGGACTTCAGGGACGTCGGGCAGTGCGGTGTTCACTGCGGGCCTCCGTAGGGCGTGGTCCAGGGCTCACCGGAAGTGGGTGCTTGGTAGGGGCCGGGGAGCGGTTCGGTGGGATCGGGCGCTTCTCTGTAGAGGCCTTCGTAGACGTCTTCGCGGAGACCTTCGTAGGCGCCGCTGTTCGTGCCGTCCCCGTAGGGGGCGGGGTAGCCGGGCACGCCTCCGTAGGGGGTGTCGTACGTCGGGTCGTACAGGGAGGGCGGGGCCTGGGCCGGTGGCGGCGGGGAGGGGGCGGGCCAGCGCTCGGATGCCATGGGTTCGGGGTACTGCTCCAGGTGCGGGACCGACTGCGTGGGCAGCTCCGAGCGGGGGACGGCGGACACTGCGCGGTAGGCGGCCGCGAAGCCGATGTCGGCCTGCGTCGGGGGAGGCGGGTCGAAGGCGGGCTGCGGGGCGGGCTCCGGGCGGGCCTGCGGGGCGGCCGGTGCGGGCTCCGTGCGGGGCTGTGGGAGGGGTGACCCGGCCCGCCTGGTGCCGCCCGCGCGCGGTCCCGCGTCCAGGAATTCGAGGATGCGCACCGCCACCTTGCGCCGCACGGCCTGCGGCGACGCCCGAAGGGCGATCGCGCCGGCGACCGCGACCAGTGCCAGGCAGTACAGGACGGTCACGTACCCCTTCGCGGGTCGGCCCGCGTACATGCCGTGCATGAGGGCGAAGCACCAGGCCGGGTAGGCGAGCATGTGGGTCGCGCGCCAGCGGGTGGCGAGCCGGGCGGGGGAGGCCATGGAGCTGCGCAGCGCGCCCGTGACGCCCGTGGTGACCATGAGGAGTCCGGCGGTCGCCCCCAGGCCGATCAGGCCCGCGCTGCCGCTGAAGCCCCCGGAGAACGGCACCAGCGCGCCGAGCAGCGTCACGTGCGAGAGCGCGAGCTTCACGCTGATGTGCAGCAGCAGGAAGACCAGCGAGGCGACCGCGGTGATCCGGTGCACGGCCTGCGCGAGCAGCCGCTGCCGCGAGGTGAGGAAGACCCGGTCGGAGGCGACCAGGCCCCAGACGACGGACGAGGTCAGCGAGACCAGGCAGAGCACGCCCGCGCCGAAGTCGAGCGTCGTCCGCACGGCGTCGCCGCCGGTGGACACGAGCACGGGCAACAGGAGGAGGACTCCCGCGATGAGCAGCCCTGTTCTCCTGCGACGGCTGGCACCGGGGGTGAGTGAACTCCCCGTCGTACGAAGGGAGTTCAAAGAGCGGGGGGTTCGAGGGTTCATGGGGGTGACTCCGAACGGTTCGGCACGGTGGTCCCACGGCCCGCACTCTAGATCGAGGCATACCGGGCAGTACGAGGTTTGAGTTATCTCGCTGTTATCTACGAGATGTTTGGTCTTTACGTTGTCCCGATAGGGGTCGGTACGCCGAGTAACCCCTGGGGTGCGGTGGCCCGCGGGGAGGCCCGTCGCAGGCCGGGTGGCGGCTGCGGTACCCTGACGCCATGCGTGCCGTACGCCTTCTGCTTAGCGAGCCGCGCTGATCAGTCCCGACCCGCCCCCTGGGTGAGTGGTCGGAATCGGCGCGGCGTCCCCTCCTGTGCGAGGGGCTTTTTCATTTCCCAGGCACGGGCCGCCGGCAGAGACGATCGATGGAGCTTTGAGGATCATGAGCGAGACGAACACCGCCGCCGCTTCCGAGGCGGCGGTCGCGCCGCACCGCTACACGGCGGTCATGGCCGCCGACATCGAGGCACGCTGGCAGGACTTCTGGGACGCCGACGGCACGTACGAGGCGCCGAACCCGAGCGGTGACCTGGCGGGCGACCAGCAGGTCGTCTCGCGGCCCAAGAAGTTCATCATGGACATGTTCCCGTACCCCTCCGGTGCGGGCCTGCACGTCGGCCACCCGCTGGGCTACATCGCCACGGACGTCTTCGCGCGCTTCCAGCGCATGACGGGCCACAACGTGCTGCACACCCTGGGCTTCGACGCGTTCGGCCTGCCGGCCGAGCAGTACGCCGTGCAGACGGGCACCCACCCGCGCACGTCGACCGAGGCCAACATGGTCACCATGAAGGCGCAGCTGCGTCGGCTCGGCCTGGGCCATGACAACCGCCGGTCGTTCGCCACGATCGACCCCGAGGTCTACAAGTGGACGCAGTGGATCTTCCTGCAGATCTTCAACTCCTGGTACGACGACGACCTGAAGAAGGCCCGTCCGATCGCCGACCTGGTCAAGCAGTTCGAGACCGGTGAGCGCGCCGTGCCCGGTGGCGGCGACTGGGGCGGCCGGAGCGAGGCCGAGCGCGCCGACATCCTGAGCGACTACCGCCTGGCGTACGCCTCCGACGCGCCCGTGAACTGGGCGCCGGGCCTGGGCACCGTCCTGGCCAACGAGGAGGTCACCGCCGACGGCCGCTCCGAGCGCGGCAACTTCCCCGTCTTCAAGTCGAAGCTGCGCCAGTGGAACATGCGCATCACGGCCTACGCGGACCGCCTGATCGACGACCTGGACGGCCTGGACTGGCCCGAGGCGATCAAGCTGCAGCAGCGCAACTGGATCGGCCGCTCCGAGGGCGCGCGCATCGACTTCGCCGTACCGTCCGCCGAGGGTGCCGGCTCCGGCTCTGGCTCCGGCGAGGAGAAGATCACCGTCTTCTCGACCCGCCAGGACACCCTGTTCGGCGCCACCTACATGGTGCTGGCCCCCGAGCACGAGCTGGTCGAGAAGATCACCCCGGACGCCTGGCCTGAGGGCACGCACGACGTGTGGACGGGCGGTCACGCGACCCCCGCCGACGCCGTCGCCGCCTACCGCAAGCAGGCCGCCTCGAAGTCCGACGTCGAGCGCCAGACCGAGGCCAAGGACAAGACCGGCGTCTTCACGGGCGCGTACGCGATCAACCCGGTCAGCGGCGAGCAGGTCCCGGTCTTCATCGCCGACTACGTACTGATGGGCTACGGCACCGGCGCGATCATGGCCGTCCCGGCCCACGACAGCCGCGACTTCGCCTTCGCGCGCGCCTTCGAGCTGCCGATGCGCTGTGTCGTGCAGCCCTCGGACGACCGTGGCACCGACCCGGCGACGTGGGACGACGCGTTCGTCTCGGGCGACGCGAAGCTGGTCAACTCCAGCGGCGAGAACATCTCCCTGGACGGCCTGGGCGTCGCCGACGCCAAGGCGCGGACGACCGAGTGGCTGGAGCGCGAGGGCATCGGCGCGGGCACGGTCAACTTCCGGCTGCGCGACTGGCTGTTCAGCCGCCAGCGCTACTGGGGCGAGCCCTTCCCGATCGCCTACGACGAGGACGGCATCGCCCACGCGCTGCCCGAGTCGATGCTGCCGCTGGAGCTGCCCGAGGTCGACGACTACAGCCCGCGCACCTTCGACCCGGACGACGCCGACACCAAGCCCGAGACGCCGCTGTCGCGCAACGAGGACTGGGTCAACGTCACGCTGGACCTGGGCGACGGCAAGGGCCCGCGCCCGTTCCGCCGCGAGACCAACACCATGCCCAACTGGGCGGGTTCCTGCTGGTACGAGCTGCGCTACCTGGACCCGAACAACAGCGAGAAGCTGGTCGACCCGGAGATCGAGCAGTACTGGATGGGCCCCCGCGAGGGCATGCCCACCGGCGGTGTCGACCTGTACGTGGGCGGCGCCGAGCACGCCGTACTGCACCTGCTGTACGCGCGCTTCTGGTCGAAGGTGCTGTTCGACCTGGGCCACATCTCGTCGGCCGAGCCGTTCCACAAGCTCTACAACCAGGGCATGATCCAGGCGTACGTCTACCGGGACGCGCGCGGGATCGCCGTACCGGCCGCCGAGGTGGAGGAGCGCGACGGCGCCTACTACTACGCGGGCGAGAAGGTCTCCCGGCTGCTCGGCAAGATGGGCAAGTCCCTGAAGAACGCCGTCACGCCGGACGAGATCTGCGCCGAGTACGGCGCGGACACGCTGCGCCTGTACGAGATGGCGATGGGCCCGCTGGACGTCTCCCGGCCGTGGGACACGCGCGCGGTGGTCGGCCAGTTCCGGCTGCTCCAGCGCCTGTGGCGCAACGTCGTCGACGAGGAGACCGGCGAGGTCACCGTCGTGGACGTGCCCGAGGCGGACATCGACGTGGCCACGCTGCGTGCCCTGCACAAGGCGATCGACGGCGTCCGCGGCGACCTGGAGGGCATGCGGTTCAACACCGCGATCGCCAAGGTCACCGAGCTGAACAACCACCTGGTCAAGTCGTACGGGGGAGCCTCGCTGCCGCGCTCTGTTGCCGAGCGCCTGGTGCTGCTGGTCGCGTCGCTGGCCCCGCACGTCGCCGAGGAGCTGTGGCGCAAGCTGGGCCACAGCGACTCCGTCGTCCACCAGGACTTCCCGGTCGCCGACCCCGCGTACGCGGTCGACGAGGCCGTGACCTGCGTCGTCCAGATCAAGGGCAAGGTCAAGGCCCGCCTGGAGGTCTCCCCTGCGATCTCCGACGAGGAGCTGGAGAAGATCGCCCTGGCCGACGAGAAGGTCGTCGCTGCGCTGGACGGCGCCGGCATCCGCAAGGTGATCGTGCGGGCGCCGAAGCTCGTGAACATCGTGCCCGCGTAGGCGCGGTCCCGCGGCTCAGGGTTGTTCCCTACGGGCAGGTTGGGGGTTCCGCTGGAACCCTCGGCCTGCCCGCTCCGTTTACGGTGGAGAGAGCGGCCCGGCGGGGCGACCTGGAGGAGAGAGCGCTATGGAAACCGTGCTTGTGATCATTGCGCTGCTCTTCGTCGTGTTCCTGGCGTTCGGCGGGTACGTGACGGTGAAGGCGGTCGGCGCGGCCAAGCGCGGGGTGGACCGCAAGGTCGAGCAGGCGCGGCGTGCGGTGGAGGACACCACACTGCGCGCCAGGAGCTATGTGCAGCCCGGAGCGGCCGCCGAGTTGGCGCAGCTGCGGCTGCATCTGCGCACCTCCATGCGGGCCACGCAGGACGCGCTGCACGCGCGCGTGGCGGAGGACTCCTCGCTCAAGGAGTCCCTCGGCCTCTTCGAGCGCCTGAGCGCGCACGGGCACGAGGTGGACGCCGAGCTGAAGCGCATGGAGAGCGAGCCCGACAAGGAGCAGGTGGCTCGGGTGCTGCCGGAGCTCAGGACGCGTACGGAGCGGATCACGCGCTCCGCCGACGCGCTGCGGCACGCGGCTCGCGACCGGGCCGGCCGGTTCGCGAGCGACGACCTGGACGCCCTGAGTTCGCAGATCGACCTGGAGGCAGGGGCGCTGCGGCACTGGACGACCGAGCCGGCGCCGGGAGCGGAATCCGGCGCCGAATCCGAGCCGGGCGCCGCCCGGGAGGCGCCGCGGACGGACCGCGGGCAGCGGCGGGACCGGGAGCGGAACCGGGCCGCGATCACTCCGCCAGGTGTACGCCCCGCGTATCCGTGGGAGAAGAAACCCCGTCCGGAGAGCACGACTTGATCGCCCCCGGGACCGTGTCGGACGACGGCCGGGAGGCAGGGGCCGGGCTGCCGCCGGGCGACCGTGGCAGGTAATCTCCGGTGCATGTCCCGCCATGTCGCGATCGTCACCGATTCAACGGCCTACCTGCCGCAGCGGACGATGGAGCGCCACGGCATCACGGCGGTGCCGTTGACCGTGGTCCTGGGTGACCGGGCGCTCGAAGAGGGTACGGAGATCTCCGCTCGCTCGGTCGCGGAGGCGCTGCAGAAGCGCCGCTCGGTGACGACGTCGAGACCCAGCCCGGAGCGGTTCGCCGAGACCTACCGCAAGGTGGCCGAGTCCGGCGCCACCGCCATCGTCTCGCTGCACCTGTCCGCCGAGATCTCCGGGACGTACGACGCCGCGGTGCTGGCCGCGCGCGAGGCCCCGGTCCCGGTGCGCGTCGTTGACACCGGGATGGTGGCCATGGCCCTCGGCTTCTGCGCGCTCGCGGCGGCGGAGGCGGCCGACGCGGGAGGCACGGCCGACGAGGCGGTGAACGCGGCGGAGAAGCGGGCCTCGGGCACCTCGGCGTACTTCTACGTCGACACGCTGGACTATCTGCGGCGGGGCGGCCGGATCGGCGCCGCGCAGGCACTGTTCGGGTCCGCTCTCGCGGTCAAGCCGCTGCTCCAGCTCGACGGCGGCCGCATCGAACTCCTGGAAAAGGTCCGTACGTCGTCGAAGGCGATCGCGCGGCTGCAGGAGATCGTGGCCGAGCGGGCGGGCAGCGCGCAGGTGGACGTGGCCGTGCACCATCTGGCCGCGCCGGAGCGGGCGGAGGCGCTCGCGCAGTGGCTGCGCGAGCAGGTGCCGGGCCTGGCCGAGCTGCACGTCAGCGAGGTGGGAGCGGTGATCGGGGCGCACACGGGACCGGGACTGCTGGGGGCCGTGGTCTCGCCGCGGACGTAGGGCGGCGCGTACTCCGTCGGTCGCGTGGGGGCCTCGTGGGGGTCGTGTGGGTGACGGAGTTTTCCACAACTTGTGGGTTGTCCCCGGAAGTTGAGCAAGATCCACTTGTCGGCGGCGCGGTGCCTACCGTCTCGTGACATGGAACTTCGATCACGGACACGGACAGCACACGCATCAAGCGGGCCGGGGCGCGGCGCCGCGTCGGACAGCCGCGCCCGGCAGCGGCACGTGGTGCGGCGGCGCGCTCGGCGCAGGCGCGTCGAGGCGGAGCGGACCCGGCTGCGGGCGGAGGCGCTGTTCGCGCCGCCGGAGCGGGAGGTGCGGGGTACGGCTACGGCACGGGCTGCTCCCGCTCCGTCGTGGGTGCGTGAGCCCGATCCCGAGCCCGAGCCGCCGGTCGAGCCTGCTGCGGTCCCGGCGCCCTCACGGCGGGAGCGTGCGGCGCTCGCCCTGCGGGACCGGTTGCCGCTGTGGGTGCAGACGCGGTGCGGGGTCGAGCGGCGCGGGGCCGTGGCGCTGGCCGTCCTCGTCGCAGTGGTGGGGCTCTTCGCCGTGCAGCACTTCTGGGCGGGCCGAACGCAGCCGGTGCGGGCGCCCGAGACGGTGCGGGCGGCGGCGCCGCGAGCCGTGGGGCCGCCCTCGGACGGCGATGCCTCGCCCGCCGCGGTGGGGCCGGAGCCCGTGGCGAGCGGCGCCGCGGGGATCGTCGTGGACGTCAGCGGAAAGGTGCGCAGGCCGGGGGTCCACCGGCTGCCCGCCGGGGCCCGCGTCGCGGACGCGTTACGGGCGGCCGGCGGGCTGCGCCCCGGTACGGACACCGAGGGGCTCAACAGGGCGCGGCTCCTCGTGGACGGCGAGCAGGTCCAGGTGGGCGCACCCGCGGCGGCTGCCGCCGCCGCGCCGTCGGGCGGGGCGGCGGGAGCGTCGGCCCCGGCGGGCCCGATCGGCCTCAATACCGCCACCCTGGAACAGCTCGACACCTTGCCGGGCGTCGGCCCCGTACTGGCGCAGCACATCGTCGACTACCGCACGGAGCACGGCGGCTTCCGCTCCGTCGACGAGCTGCGCGAGGTCAATGGCATCGGGGATCGCCGCTTCGAGGATCTGCAGAATGCGGTGCGGCCGTGAACCGTCGGGTCTTGCGTCCGCCGTCCGTGAACCGTCCGGTCTTGCGTCGACCGGTCGTTGGCGGTGACGGGGAGGCGGTGTCCAGGGTCGGGCGGCTCGGTGACGCGCATCCTCGCCAAGAGGGGCCGCTGGACCTGCGGTTGGTGCCGCCCGCGCTGGCGGCGTGGGGCACGGCGGCGCTGACGGTGGCCGGTTCGCCGTGGTGGGCGGGGCTCGTGGCGGTGGCGTGTGCGCTCGGTGGGGCGGGGTTGCTGATCGCGGGGCGTGGCGGGGCCAGGCGTGTGGCGCGGTCCTGGCGTGGTCCGTCGGCGGCGGCGCTGCTCCTGTGCACCGCCGCGGCCGCGGCCTCCGCCGGTCTGCACGGGGCTGACCTGCGGCGCGGCCCCGTGCCTGAACTCGGGGCTCAATTCGCCCGCGGGGGCGTCGAGTTGGAGGTTACCTCCGACCCCCGGCTCACCCGGCCGCGAATCCGCGGGGACCACGTGGCGCCGGCGTCGGTGCTGGTGGAGGCGGATGTGGTGCGGGTGACGGGGCCGGACGGGGACACGGTGCGGACGCGGGCGCCTGTGCTGGTCCTGGTGAACGCGGGAGGCGAGGGGGCCGACAGAGGGGACAGGGGGCATGGAGGGGACGGAGGGGAGGGGGAGTCTGGAGGAGGTCGAGGGGAAACGGGCTTTGCGTCCTCGGAGGTGCCCGACAAGTGGTCGCAGGTGCAAGGCAGTTCGTGGCTGGCCGTGCTGCCCAGTACCCGGTTGCGGGTGCGGGGGAGTTTCGCGCCGACGATGGTCGCGGGGGACCGGGTCGCGGCGGTGCTGCGGGTCGGGAGCGAGGAGCGGGCACGGGTCGTGGGGTCGCCGAGCCGGTCGCAGCGGGTGGCCGGGACGCTGCGGGCGGGGCTGCGCGAGGCCACCGGCGGGCTCGACGCGGACGCGCGCGCACTGCTCCCCGGGCTCGTCGTCGGCGACACGGCGCGTGTGACACCGGAGCTGCACACCGCCTTCGAGGAGACGGACCTGTTGCACCTCATGGCGGTCAGTGGGGCCAATTTCACGATCCTGCTGGCCCTGTTGATCGGCCCGCCCGGCACGGCACAACGCGTCGAGCGGCGCGGCCTGGCGCCCCGGATCGGGCTGCCGTTGCGGACGACCGCGGTGCTCGGCGGGGCCCTCACGCTCGGCTTCGTCGTGGTGTGCCGGCCCGAGCCGAGCGTGCTGCGGGCGGCGGCGTGCGGGCTGATCGCACTGCTCGCCGTGGCCACCGGGCGCCGCAGATCCCTGATCCCGGCCCTGGCCACAGCGGTGCTGCTGCTCGTCCTGTACGACCCGTGGCTGGCGCGGAGTTACGGGTTCCTGCTGTCGGTGCTCGCCACGGGCGCGCTGTTGACGCTGGCCCCGCGGTGGAGTGCGGCGCTGCGTGGCCGCGGGGTGCCGGCGCGGCTCGCCGAGGCGCTGGGGGCCGCCGCCGCCGCGCAGGCGGTGTGCGCTCCGGTCGTCGCGGTGCTGGCGGCGCGGGTGAGCCTGGTGGCGGTGCCGTGCAACCTGCTCGCGGAGTTCGCGGTCGCGCCGGCGACCGTGCTCGGGTTCGCGGCGCTGGCGACGGCGCCGCTCGCGATGCCGGTGGCGAAGTCCCTGGCCTGGTGCGCCGGTTGGCCCACCGGGTGGATCGCGGACATCGCCAGGGCCGGGGCCGCACTGCCCGGCAGCGGGTTGGACTGGCCGGGTGGCTGGCGCGGCGGAGCGCTGCTCGCGCTCGGCACGTTGGCCCTCGTGCTCGTGGGGCGCAGAGCACTCGCGTCACCCTGGATCTGCGGGGTCTGCGCGCTGCTGCTCGTCCTGGTGATCACGCGGCCCGCGCCGCTCGTGCGGGGCGTCACCGGCTGGCCGCCGGCCGGCTGGCGCCTGGCCATGTGCGACGTGGGGCAGGGCGACGCCCTGGTGCTCGCGGCCGGGGCGGGGGCCGGAGTGGTGGTGGACGCGGGCCCCGACCCGCTGCTCGTCGACCGGTGCCTGCGCTCGCTTGGCGTCACCCGGATCCCGGCGGTGGTGCTCACGCACTTCCACGCGGACCATGTGGCCGGGCTCGCGGGGGTGTTGCGGGGAAGGGCCGTCGGTCAGATCGAGGCGACCGGGTTCGAGGAGCCGTCGGAGCAGGTGGCGTTCGTGCGGAGGGAGGCCGCCCGGCGCGGGGTCCCGGTGGTGCGCGCGGTGGCGGGGGAGCGGCGCAGAGCGGGACCGCTCGACTGGCAGGTGCTGTGGCCGCCGCCGGACCCGGCCCCGCCGCCGGACGGTCCGAACGACGCGAGCGTGACCCTGCTCGTCCGCGTCGCGGGGCTGGCCCTGCTGCTCCTCGGCGACCTCGAACCCCCGGCGCAGCGCGCCCTGTTGAGATCGCCCGCCGGGGCCCGGCTGCCCCAGGTGGACGTGCTCAAGGTCGCCCATCACGGCTCGGCCTACCAGGACCCGGAACTGTTGCGCAGGGCCGCGCCCCGCGTCGCGCTGATCTCGGTGGGCCGCGACAACTCGTACGGTCACCCGGCGCCCAGCACCCTGGCGGCTCTGCGGGCGCGCGGTGCGGCCGTGCTCAGGACGGACCGGGACGGGGCGGTGGCGGTCGTGGGAGGGGGCGGTGGGGAGCTCCGGGTCGCCTCGTAGCGCGGCCGATGCCGCTCAGGGTCGTTTTCTTGCCATGCGGGCGCATGTTGCCTCGAAACCGCCCACGATGATCGAATGCTTGTCGAATACAGCAGTTCAGGCAGTTGTCCAGGCGTTCTGGGGTGGGTGGGACATGTTTGGCTTCCGGCGGAGAAACCGTACTAACCGGTCAGTAGATTCGAGTTCTCTCGGGGGGAGGGCGATGCCGCCGGGCGCGGGGGTGCTCAGTGGCCGGATCATCGATGCCGTGGGTGAGCCGGTGCGCGGCGCCGAGTTCTCGGTGAACGATGTGATGGGGCGCAAGGTGGTGAGCGGGGGCGTCGGTCCGTTCGGCTCGTTCGTGGCGACGGTGCCCGCAGGGGACTACCGGCTCGCGGTGTCGGCCGAGGGGTACGCGTCGTTCCGCGGTGGGGCCACCGTGGCCGAGGGCGAGCAGGCGGCGCTCGGTGACGTCACGCTCCAGGTGTCCGCGCCTCCGGCGCTGCCGACGCCGGGGGACTGGGAGGTCGAGCCGACGCACTCCTCGATCGGGTTCACGGCGCGGCACATCGGGATGGCGCGGGTCTACGGCCGGTTCAACACGTTCGCCGGTGTGCTGCGGGTGGCCGAGCGGGTCGAGGACTCCGCGATGCACGTCGTCATCGACGCCTCGTCCATCGACACGAACGTCAAGATGCGCGACGACCACCTCAGGTCCGCCGATTTCCTCGACGTCGAGCGCTTCCCGACGCTGGAGTTCTACAGCGACCGCTTCGTGCACAGAGGCGGCGGCCGCTGGGCGATCACCGGGGCGCTCACGCTGCACGGCGTGACCCGGACGGTCACGCTGGAGGCCGACTACCTGGGCGTGGGCACCGGCATGGAGGGCGAGACCCGGGCCGCCTGCCGGGCGACCACGGAGCTGCACCGCGACGACTTCACCGTGAGCTGGCAGACCATGCTGGCGAGGGGCATCGCCGTCGTCGGCTCCAGCGTCCGCATCGAGCTCGACATACAGGTCGTGCCCAAGGACTGACCCCGTGCGTGCGGCGCCGCCGGTGTGCCGGAAAATGGTGGCGTGAGCGATGTGAGACACGTACTGGTGCTGCCCGACCGGGACGCCGCGGAGGAGGCCTCGGAGGCGCTCCGGGAGCGCTTCGGGGTGGCCGAGGAACCCCAGCTCGTACGGGACGCGTTGGCCGGTGAGGACGACGCCGAGGACGCGCAGTGGCTGCTGGTCGTCGAGGACGCGACGGGGCGGCTGGCCGCCGGGGAGCTGGATGAGTTCGCGGCGGAGTGGGAGGGGTGGCGCGAGGAGCCGTAGGGCTGTTGCCGTTGCTGTGAGGCCGTCCGCGGTGACGACTCGGGGCTCCGCCCCGGACCCCGCTGCTCAATCGCCGCAGGGGCTTGATGGGGGGGCTTGTCAGTGGTGCGTGGGATGCTTGGCGCGATGGCCAGGAAGACTGCAAATGACGAACCGCTCGCTCCTCTCACCGTCGCGGTGGGGCAGGAGGAGCTGCTGCTCGACCGCGCGGTGCAGCAGATCGTGGCGGCCGCGCGCGCCATGGACGCGGACACCGACGTCCGGGACCTGACCTCTGATCAGTTGCAGCCGGGGACGCTGGACGAGCTGACCAGTCCCTCGCTGTTCGCCGAGCGCAAGGTCGTCGTCGTACGCAATGCGCAGGACCTGTCCGCGGACACGGTCAAGGACGTGAAGGCGTACATCGGCTCGCCCGCCGAGGAGATCACGCTGGTGCTGCTGCACGCCGGTGGCGCCAAGGGCAAGGGCCTGCTCGACGCGGCGCGCAAGGCCGGGGCCAGGGAGGTCGCCTGCCCCAAGATGACGAAGGCGGCGGATCGGCTGGCGTTCGTGCGTGCCGAGTTCCGGGCGATCGGGCGGTCTGCCACTGGTGAGGCGTCGCAGACGCTCGTCGATGCCATCGGGAGTGATCTGCGGGAGCTGGCGTCCGCGGTGTCGCAGCTCGCCGCCGACGTCGAGGGGACCATCGACGAGGCCGTTGTCGGGCGGTATTACACGGGGCGGGCCGAGGCGTCCAGCTTCACCGTCGCCGACCGGGCCGTGGAGGGGCGGGTGGCCGAGGCGCTGGAGGCGCTGCGGTGGTCGTTGTCGACCGGGGTGGCGCCGGTGCTGATCACCAGTGCGTTGGCTCAGGGGGTGCGGGCGATCGGGAAGCTGTCGTCCGCGCGTGGGGGGCGGCCGGCGGATCTTGCGCGGGAGTTGGGGATGCCGCCGTGGAAGATTGATCGGGTGCGGCAGCAGATGCGGGGGTGGACGCCGGATGGGGTTGCGGTGGCGCTTCGGGCGGTGGCGGAGGCGGATGCGGGGGTGAAGGGGGCGGGGGACGACCCGGAGTACGCGCTGGAGAAGGCTGTGGTGACCGTGGCGCGGGCTGCCCGGGCGCGGGGGCGTTAGGGAATCGCCCCCGCCGCCCCTTCCCGTCCCTGGGGGCTGCGCCCCCAGACCCCCTTGTCCTCAAACGCCGGACGGGCTGGAGATGGCCGGACGGGCTGGAGAAGAGGAAGAGACTCCAGGGAACGCCGAAGGCCCCGCCCTGAAAAGGGTGGGGCCTCGGGTCAAGCTGTGTGAGCCCGCACCCGCGTGG
This sequence comes from Streptomyces sp. NPDC002790, assembly GCF_040295505.1. NCBI lineage: Bacteria > Bacillati > Actinomycetota > Actinomycetes > Kitasatosporales > Streptomycetaceae > Streptomyces > Streptomyces sp. NPDC002790. The sequence continues at coordinate 29,446 of NZ_JBEOVM010000057.1, forward strand.
CGAACGCAGTCGCGTGCGGGCTCTTGGGTGTCGGTCGGGGGCGGAGAGAGAGGGCCCGCCCGGGTCCCACCGACGGTCGATCAGGTCAGGTCAGGTCAGGTTCAGGCCTGGATGGACGCGACCTTCGAAGCAAGCGCCGACTTCTTGTTGGCGGCCTGGTTCTTGTGGATAACGCCCTTGGAGACGGCCTTGTCGAGCTGACGCGCGGCAGCGCGCTGAGCCTCGACGGCCTTCTGGACGTCACCGGCGGCAACGGCCTCGCGGGCCTTGCGGATCGAGGTCTTGAGGGAGGACTTGACCGTCTTGTTGCGCAGTCGCGCCTTCTCGTTGGTCTTGATCCGCTTGATCTGGGACTTGATGTTCGCCACGAAATGAGCCTTTTCAGGTTCAGGCACGGGGCCGGTCAGGGACCCGTACCGGTGATTGTCACTGAGTGTGTGCCTCGGCTTAGAGGGCATGAGACACAGCTGCCCACGGTATCAGCCGTCATCCGGGCGGCCCAAACCGGGCGCAGCCCCCCGCTCATGGGACCATGGAGGCTACGTATTGATCCCAACCGAGGCCGACCCGAGGCAGAAGGCCTCAAGAGACAGGACCCTGCGTGCCCGCGATCCCTAAAAATGTGCCCGAGCCGAGCCGCACCGACCCGGCTCTGATTCGCAACTTCTGCATCATCGCGCACATCGACCACGGCAAGTCGACGCTCGCCGACCGGATGCTCCAGCTGACCGGGGTGGTCGAGCAGCGGCAGATGCGTGCTCAGTATCTCGACCGGATGGACATCGAGCGAGAGCGCGGCATCACGATCAAGTCCCAGGCGGTGCGGCTGCCCTGGGCCCCGACGGAGGGGCCCGACAAGGGCAGTACCCACGTCCTCAACATGATCGACACGCCGGGTCACGTGGACTTCACGTACGAGGTGTCCCGCTCGCTCGCCGCGTGCGAGGGGACGGTCCTGCTTGTCGACGCCGCCCAGGGCATCGAGGCGCAGACCCTCGCCAACCTGTACCTGGCGATGGAGAACGACCTCAAGATCGTTCCGGTGCTCAACAAGATCGACCTTCCGGCCGCCCAGCCGGAGAAGTTCTCGGAGGAGCTCGCCAACCTCATCGGCTGCGACCCCGACGATGTGCTCAAGGTCTCCGCGAAGACCGGCGTGGGCGTCGAGGCGCTGCTCGACAAGGTCGTCGCCGAGATCCCCCCGCCGGTCGGCGTCGCCGACGCCCCCGCCCGCGCGATGATCTTCGACTCGGTCTACGACTCCTACCGGGGCGTCGTGACGTACGTACGAGTCGTCGACGGTCAGCTCAACAAGCGTGAGCGGATCCGGATGATGTCCACCGGGGCCACGCACGAGCTGCTCGAGATCGGTGTGTCGTCCCCCGAGATGACCCCGGCCGACGGCATCGGCGTCGGCGAGGTCGGCTACATCATCACCGGCGTGAAGGACGTCCGGCAGTCCAAGGTCGGTGACACGATCACCTCCCTGCACAAGGGCGCCACCGAGGCCCTCGGCGGTTACAAGGACCCGAAGCCGATGGTCTTCTCGGGTCTCTATCCGCTGGACGGCTCGGAGTACCCGGACCTGCGCGAGGCCCTCGACAAGCTGCAGCTGAACGACGCCGCTCTGGTCTACGAGCCGGAGACCTCCGCCGCGCTCGGCTTCGGCTTCCGCGTCGGCTTCCTGGGGCTGCTGCACCTCGACGTGATCCGGGAGCGGCTCGAGCGCGAGTTCGGGCTCGACCTCATCGCCACCGCCCCCAACGTGGTCTACCGCGTGGACATGGAGGACGGCACCGAGCACACGGTCACCAACCCGAGCGAGTTCCCCGAGGGCAAGATCGACAAGGTCTTCGAGCCCGTCGTGCGCGCCACGCTCCTCGCGCCCAGCGAGTTCATCGGCGCGATCATGGAGCTCTGCCAGACCCGTCGCGGCACCCTGCTCGGCATGGACTACCTCTCCGAGGACCGGGTGGAGATCCGCTACACCCTCCCCCTCGCCGAGATCGTCTTCGATTTCTTCGACCAGTTGAAGTCCAAGACCCGCGGTTACGCGTCCCTGGACTACGAGCCCACCGGCGAACAGGCCTCCGACCTGGTGAAGGTCGACATCCTGCTGCACGGCGACCGCGTCGACGCGTTCTCCGCCGTCACCCACAAGGACGCCGCGTACGCGTACGGCGTGCGTCTGGTGGCCAAGCTGCGGGAGCTCATCCCGCGGCAGGCCTTCGAGATCCCGGTCCAGGCCGCCATCGGCTCCCGTGTCATCTCCCGCGAGACCATCCGCGCCATCCGCAAGGACGTCCTCGCCAAGTGCTACGGCGGTGACATCTCCCGTAAGCGCAAGCTCCTCGAGAAGCAGAAGGAGGGCAAGAAGCGCATGAAGATGGTCGGCTCCGTCGAGGTGCCGCAGGAAGCCTTCATCGCTGTGCTCTCCAGTGACGACAGTGGCGGCGCCAAGAGCAAGAAGTAACCCGCCGCGCCGGTCCCCGCGCATGAGGATCGTACGAAGCAAGAGGCGTCTGTCCGTTTCTCAGGGCAGGCGCCCGCTGCTTTTGTGAGGGCCGTGTGTGGGGTGGGGGAGATGGGGGAGAGTCCGATGAAGTCGGAGGCCGGAGCCCCTTACGCGCCAGGACGGTGACCCTTACCCTGATCACTGCCCAATGGTTACTCACCAGTTAAACAAGCCGCTGAACCAGCCGCACTGCCGCGGGCCCCGGAGGACGTCGTGAGCGACACACAGACCTTGATCGAGAACCGTCCGCCCTCCGTGGCGAACCTCTTCCTGGAGCGCGTGGCGGCGACGCCGGACGCGGAGGCCTACCGCTATCCGGTGCCCTCGGCCTCCGGCACGGGCCCCGACGACTGGAAGTCGCTGAGCTGGGCGCAGGCCGCGCAGCGCGTGTACGCCATCGCCGCGGGCCTCGTCGAGCTGGGAGTGGGCCCGCAGGAGCGGGTGGCGCTCGCCTCCTCGACCCGTGTCGAGTGGGTGCTCGCCGACCTCGGCATCATGTGCGCGGGCGCGGCGACCACCACCGTGTACCCGCAGACCAACGAGGAGGAGTCGGCGTTCATCCTGTCCGACTCCGAGTCCAAGGTCATCGTCGCCGAGGACGCCGCGCAGCTCGCCAAGGCGCGGGCGCGCAGGGCCGAGCTGCCCGAGCTGCGGCACGTCGTGGTGATCGACGCGACGGGTGTCGAGCCCGACGCCGCAGACCCCGACGGCTGGGTGCTCACCCTGGAGGACCTGGAGGCGCGCGGCGCCGCGTACCTGGAGAAGAACCCGGACGCCGTGACGGAGCGGGTCGGGGCGATCGAGAAGGACCAGCTCGCCACGCTCATCTACACCTCCGGCACCACCGGCCGGCCCAAGGGCGTCCGGCTACCGCACGACAACTGGTCGTACATGGCGAAGGCCATCGCGGCGACCGGGCTCGTGAGCGGCGACGACGTGCAGTACCTGTGGCTGCCGCTCGCGCACGTCTTCGGCAAGGTGCTGACCAGTGGCCAGATCGAGGTCGGGCACGTCACCGCGGTCGACGGCCGCGTGGACAAGATCATCGAGAATCTGCCGATCGTGCAGCCGACGTACATGGCCGCCGTACCGCGCATCTTCGAGAAGGTCTACAACGGCGTCGCCGCGAAGGCGCGGGCCGGTGGCTCCGCCAAGTACAAGATCTTCCAGTGGGCGGCCGGGGTCGCACGCGAGTACGCGAAGGTCAGCCAGGACAACTTCCGCCGCACCGGCGTCGCGTCCGTGCCGTTCAAGCTCGCCTCGAAGCACAAGGCGGCGGACCGCCTGGTCTACGGCAAGCTGCGGGAGGCCTTCGGCGGGCAGTTGCGGGCGTGTGTGTCCGGCTCTGCCGCGCTCGCTCCCGAGATCGGCTACTTCTTCGCCGGCGCGGGCGTGCACATCCTGGAGGGCTACGGCCTGACCGAGTCCAGCGCCGCCTCGTTCGTGAACCCCGGTGAGGCCTACCGCACCGGCACCGTCGGCAAGCCGCTGCCCGGCACCGAGGTGCGGATCGCGGACGACGGCGAGATCCTGCTGCGCGGCCCCGGCATCATGGAGGGCTACCACGGGCTGCCCGACAAGACCGCCGAGGTCCTGGAGTCGGACGGCTGGTTCCACACCGGCGACATCGGCGAGCTGTCCAACGACGGCTACCTGCGGATCACCGACCGCAAGAAGGACCTCATCAAGACGTCGGGCGGCAAGTACATCGCGCCCGCCGAGGTCGAGGGCCAGTTCAAGGCCGTGTGCCCGTACGTCTCCAACATCCTGGTGCACGGCGCCGACCGGAACTTTTGCACGGCGCTCATCTCGCTCGACGAGCCGTCGATCCTGGAGTGGGCCAAGGAGAACGGCCTCAGCGGCTCCTCGTACGAGGAGGTCGTCGCGGCGCCGCAGACGGTGCAGCTCGTCGAGGGCTACGTGAAGGAGCTCAACGAGGGCCTGCAGCGCTGGCAGACCATCAAGAAGTTCAAGCTCCTGCCGCGCGACCTCGACATCGAGCACGGCGAGCTGACGCCCAGCCTGAAGCTGAAGCGCCCGGTCGTGGAGCGGGAGTACAAGGCGCTGCTCGACGAGATGTACGCCGGGAGCATCGAGGGCTGACGGCCCGAGGAAGGAGGCGCCGCGGTCGAAGTGCGCTAGGGCCTGTCCGGCGGATCATGGCGCTTGCGTGTGGCCTCGATCGATCGGTGCAGGCAAGCGGGCTCTGGTGCGTCGAGCTGCAAGGCGGAGGATTGAGGCATCGCGGAGCGATGGTGATTGACGACAACGCCGCAGATGGGCGTGCCAGAGCCCGCGACTGCGCCATGATCCGCCGGACAGGCCCTAACCCCGGCGCACCATCCGCAGCGTCTCCTTCATCTCCCCGATGTCGTGGCGCAGTTCGCGCACGTCGGGGTTCGCGTCCTCGGCCAGGAGGCGCTCCATCGTCGTCATGCGGGCCGCGAGGTCGTCCAACTGCTGGTGCTCGCGCGCCAGGAGGCGCTGCAGCTGGCGGTTCTTGCGGTGCAGGTCGAGGAAGACCGTCACCTTCGCGCGCAGCACCCATGGGTCGAAGGGCTTGGTCAGGTAGTCGGCGGCGCCGGTCGCGTAGCCGCGGAAGGCGTAGCCGGTGTCGGCCTCCGTGCCCGTCAGGAAGATGATCGGGACGTCCTTCGTCTGGTCGAGACGCTTGATGTTCGTCGCCGTCTCGAAGCCGTCCATGCCGGGCATCCGGATGTCCAGGAGGACGACGGCGAACTGCCTGCGCAGCAGCGCCTTCATCGCCTCCTCTCCCGAACGGGCCCTGACCAACGGCTCGTTGAGGGGGCCCAGTACGGCTTCGAGTGCGGTCAGGTTGTCCTCCATGTCGTCGACAAGGAGGATGCTGGCCCGATCCGCTGAAGTGGACTCTGCAGTGGTCATGTTGACGGTGCCTCACTCAGTGGTCGCCGGTGTACCGGAGACCTCGGTTGCGGACGGGTCCGCCTCCTCGGGGGCCAGCAGCTCGCACACAACGTTCAGCAACTGGTCGACGTCCACCGGTTTCGGTACGTAATCGTTCGCGCCCTTGGCGATCGACTTCTCGCGGTCGCCGGGCATGGCCTTGGCGGTGAGCGCCACGATGGGCAGTCCGGCCCATCGTGGCGTACCGCGGATGACGGAGATCGTCTCGTAGCCGTCCATCTCGGGCATCATGATGTCCATCAGGACGAGTTCGACATCGGGGTGGCTCTCCAGGGTCTCGATGCCCTCGCGGCCGTTCTCCGCGTACAGGACGGGCATGCCGACGCGGCCCAGTACGTGGGTGAGCGCGAAGACGTTGCGGATGTCGTCGTCGACGATCAGGACGCGGCGGCCCGGCAGGACCAGGCCCGGCCTGCCCGTCTTCCACTGCTCCAGCTTCGTCGGCGCCGGCCAGTTGTCCTCCTGTTCCGGCTGCTGCGACGCGTACATGTCCGTCGGGGAGCCCTGCTCGGGTACGAGGGCCGACTGCGGCAGGGTGGACGGCTCCTGCCCGGGAGGCGGCTCGTGCCCGGGGCAGCGCACGGGGACGTACAGCGTGAAGGTGGAGCCCTCGCCGGGCTCGCTCTCCGCGACGATGTGGCCGCCGAGCAGCGCGGAGATCTCCCGGCTGATGGACAGGCCGAGGCCCGTGCCGCCGTATTTGCGGTTCGTCGTGCCGTCGGCCTGCTGGAACGCCTCGAAGACGACGGCGAGTTTGTCGCGCGGGATGCCGATCCCGGTGTCGGTGACGGCGAAGGCGAGCAGATCGTCGCCCTCGGCCGACTGGGCCCCTTCGGGGGCCTTGACCAGGCGGACCCGCAGTTCGACCCGGCCCTGTGCGGTGAACTTGATCGCGTTCGACAGGAGGTTGCGCAGGATCTGCTGGAGGCGCTGCTCGTCGGAGAACATCTCGCGCGGCACGTCCTCGCCGACCGACACCTCGAAGGCGAGGCCGCGGTCGAGGGTGATGGGCCGGAACGTCGCGTGGACGTAGTCGAGGACCTTGATGAGGGGGAGCTTCTTGGGGCGTACGTCCATCCGGCCGGCCTCGATCTTCGACAGGTCGAGGATGTCGTTGATGAGCTGGAGCAGGTCGGAGCCCGAGCGGTGGATCGTCGTCGCGAACTGGACCTCCTGGCCGTTGAGATGCCCGTCCGGGTTGTCGGAGAGCAGCCGGGCCAGGATGAGCAGGGAGTTGAGCGGGGTGCGCAGCTCGTGCGACATGTTCGCCAGGAACTCCGACTTGTACTGCGAGGAGGTCGCCAACAGGGCGGCTTTCTCCTCCAGTTGAGCGTTCGAGCGCTGCAACTCCGCCTGCTGGCGCTGGAGTTCGTTCGAGCGCTCCTGGAGCTGGATGGCGAGGCGCTGGGACTCGCCGAGCAGGGACTCCGTACGGGAGTTGGCGATGATGGTGTTGATGGCGACGCCGATGGTGTTCACGAACTGGTCGAAGAACGCCAGGTGGACGTCGGAGAAGCGGGAGAAGGAGGCCAGCTCGATCAGGCCGAGGAGCTTGTCCTCGAAGAGGATCGGGATGATCACGACCGAGGCGGGCGCCGCCTCGCCGAGCCCGCTGTTGATGTTGATGTAGTCCGGCGGCACCTCCTCCACCAGGATCCGCTTCTTCTCCAGGGCCGCCTGCCGTACGAGGCCGTGGACCGGCATCCCGCCCGTGTCGATGACAGATGCGGAGCCCGAGCCGTACCCGGCGATGTACGCAAGCCCCTTGGTGGGTACGGCCGTTGGCTGCCGCGTGCCGTCGTCGTCCTCCTCCGCGAGGAAGAAGGCGCCGTACTGGGCGTTCACCAGCGGTGTCAGCTCGCGCAGGATCAGGTCGGCGACCTCCATCAGGTCGCGGTGGCCCTGCATCAGGGCGGCGAGGCGGGCCAGGTTGGACTCCAGCCAGTCCTTCGCGCGGGTCGTCTCGCGGAGGTTGGCCACCATCAGGTTGATGTTGTCCTTCAGCTCGGCGACCTCGCCCTGCGCGTCGACCGTGATCGAGCGGGACATGTCCCCCGAGGTGACCGCGGAGGCGACCTCGGCGATGGCGCGGACCTGCGTGGTCAGGTTCAGCGCCAGCTCGTTCACGTTCGTCGTCAGGCGCTTCCACGTGCCGTACACGCCCTCGACCCGCGCCTGGCCGCCCAACTGGCCCTGGGAGCCCACCTCGCGGGCCACGCGGGTCACCTCGGAGGAGAACGAGGAGAGCGTGTCGACCATCGTGTTGATGGTCGTCTTCAGTTCGAGGATCTCGCCGCGCGCGTCCACATCGATCTTCTTGGAGAGGTCGCCCTGGGCGACGGCGGTGGCGACCTGCGCGATGTTCCGCACTTGTGAAGTCAGGTTGTCCGCCATGTAGTTGACGTTGTCGGTCAGGTCCTTCCAGACGCCCGACACGCCGTGGACGGTTGCACGCCCGCCGAGCCGGCCGTCGGTGCCGACCTCGCGGGCCACGCGGGTCACCTCGTCGGCGAAGCCGCGCAACTGCTCCACCATCGTGTTGACGGTGTCCTTCAGTTCGAGGATCTCGCCGCGCGCGTCCACCGAGATCTTCTTGCCGAGGTCGCCCTGGGCCACGGCGGTCGTGACCTGGGCGATGTTGCGGACCTGGGAGGTCAGGTTCGACGCCATGAAGTTGACGTTGTCGGTGAGGTCCTTCCAGACCCCGGACACGCCCCGCACCTGGGCCTGGCCGCCGAGGTTGCCCTCGGTTCCGACCTCGCGGGCGACGCGGGTGACCTCGTCGGCGAAGGCGGAGAGCTGGTCGACCATGGTGTTGATCGTCGACTTGAGTTCGAGGATCTCGCCCTTCGCCTCGACGGTGATCTTCTTGCCGAGGTCGCCCTGCGCCACCGCGGTCGACACGAGCGCGATGTTGCGCACCTGCGACGTCAGGTTGTCGGCCATGAAGTTGACGTTGTCGGTGAGGTCCTTCCAGACCCCGGATACGCCGCGGACCTGGGCGCGGCCGCCGAGTTGGCCCTCTGTACCCACCTCGCGGGCCACCCGTGTCACCTCGTCGGCGAACGCGGAGAGTTGGTCGACCATGGTGTTGATCGTCGACTTGAGTTCGAGGATCTCGCCCTGGGCGTCGACCGTGATCTTCTGGCTCAGGTCGCCGTCGGCCACGGCGGTCGTGACCTGGGCGATGTTGCGGACCTGGGAGGTCAGGTTCGACGCCATGAAGTTGACGTTGTCGGTGAGGTCCTTCCAGACGCCCGATACGCCGCGGACCTGGGCGCGGCCGCCGAGTTGGCCCTCGGTGCCGACCTCGCGGGCCACTCGTGTCACTTCGTCGGCGAAGGCGGAGAGCTGGTCGACCATCGTGTTCACGGTCAGCTTCAGTTCGAGCAGCTCGCCCGTCGCCTCGATCGTCACCGTGCGCGTCAGGTCGCCCCGCGCCACCGCCGTCGTCACGAGCGCGATGTCCCGCACCTGCGCCGTGAGCCGCGACGCCATGGTGTTGACCGCCTCGGTCACATCGCGCCAACTCCCGGACAGGCCCGTCACCTTGGCGCGCCCGCCGAGCCGGCCCTCGGTGCCGACCTCGCGGGCCACCCGCGTCACCTCGCCGGTGAACAGGGAGAGCTGGTCCACCATCTTGTTGACCGAACGCCCCAACCGCCGCAGATCGCCCCGGAGTTGGCGACTGCCGTCGTGCAGGTCCACGCGCTGCGTCAGGTCACCGCCCGCCACCGCTTCCAGCACCCGCGTGGCGTTCGCGGTCGGCGCGACGAGCGCGTCGACGATGGTGTTGACGTCGCCCACCCGGGTCACCCAGGTACCCTGCCCCGGGCTCGCCTCCAGGCGCTCGTCGAGTCGGCCGTGCCGGGTGATCTCCCGCCGCACCCGCGCGAGTTCGGCGTTGAAGTGCACGCTGCGGTCCGCGAGCTGGTTGAATGTCGCGCCGAGCTCACCGACGATCCCGTCCGCGGCGATCGGCACATGCGTGAACGTGCCGTCCCGGGCGGCCGTCAGCGCCGCCAGCAGAGGCCGGAGATCGCTCGCACGGATGGCTTCGTCACCGTAGCCCTTCTGAGGTGCACGCATACCACTGTTCTCACTCATAGCGGCCTACTTAGGTAACTCCGCGCTTATGGGCGTGGTCAGTCTGTCACTCTGTCGGTGTCGCCTGAGGCGTCTTTGCCACAACTACTCAGGAGCCGAAACGTGGGTTCCATTCCGATCCAGCGGGAGAGCGCTCTTGGCGCCCCGGACGCGCCCGAGCAGCCGACCGGGGAGCCGATCGTCGCGCGCACGTCGCTGCCCGGAAACCCGCTCGCGCCCGCTGCCGCCCGCCGGTTCCTGCGTGCCGCCTTCGCCGACTGGACCGAACTGCCCGAGCTCTCGGTGGCTCTCACCCTCGACGGACGCCTCATGGACGACGCGACCGTCGTACTCAGCGAACTCGTCACCAACGCCGTCGTGCACGCCGGCACCGGAGTCGACCTCCTGTGCCGCCTGGAGGACGCCGCCCCGGACGGCAGCGTCACCGCCGGACTCGTCGTCGAGGTCACCGACCGACACCCGGCCCGCGCCGTCCGCAACGACCGCGGCTTCCGCTCACCGGAGACCCCAGAGTACGGCCGCGGCCTCCAACTCGTCGCCTCCCTCGCCGAGTTGTGGGGCATCACCTACGGGCACGGCACCAAGACCGTCTGGGCGCGCGTCCCCGCCGACGCCCCGCCGGCCGCCGCGGAGATTCCCGACACCCCGGCCCGCATGCGCAGCCTGCAGAGGGGCCTGCGCGCCGCGGAGATCCTGGCGCCCGCGTCCCGGCGCGCCCCCCAGGACCAGGACTGGATCAACCGCGGCGCGCTCTCCTTCCTCGCCGAGGCCTCCGACCTGCTCGCCGGCCAGCTCGACGAGGACATGGTCGCCGCGCTCGTCGGCCAGCTCCTCGTCCCACGGCTCGCCGACTGGTGCGCCATCTGGTTCTACGAGGAGGAGGGGCGCGGCCTGCCGGGCGTTGTCGAACACGACGAGCTGGGCGCGGGACCGGTGCAGCTGCCCCGGCTCGCCCGCGTCTGGCACACCCACGAACGCCGCACCGAAGAGCTCCGCGGACTCCTGGAGAAGGAACCCCCGCGGCTGCCCGACCGCCTCTCCGGCGCCGTCCCCGTGCCCTGGCCCTTCGACGGGCAGGGCGGCCCGGTCACCCAGGACACCGGCGCGGCGGTCGCCTACCGGCTCTCCGCGGGCGGCCGCGCGCTCGGCATCCTGCTGATCGGACGGGCCGGACTGCACCGATTCCCCGACGAGGTCACCGGGCTCGTCGAGGACTTCAGCCGGCGCGTCGCCCTCGCCGTCAGCGCGGCCCGCCGCTTCACCCGGCAGGCCACCATCAGCCGCATCCTGCAGCGCGGCCTGCTGCCCACGTCCATCGCCGAGATCCCCGGCGTGAAGAGCGCCCTCGTGTACGAGCCGAAGGAGGCAGGCGGCCCCGGCGGCGACTTCTACGACGTGTTCCCGGCCGGCGCCGGACGCTGGTGCTTCGCGCTCGGCGACGTCCAGGGAAAGGGCCCCGAGGCCGCCGTCGTCATCGGGCTCGTACGCCCCTGGCTGCGGCTCCTGGCCCGCGAGGAGTACCAGGTCTCGCAGGTCCTCGACCGGCTCAACCGGCTGCTGCTCGACGACGCGACCGAGGCCTCCGACGCCGCGGCCCGCGCGCTCGCCGCGGCCGACGGCCGCGGCGTGCCACCGGAGGGCTCCACCGCCCGCTTCCTGTCGCTCCTCTACGGCGAGCTGACCCCCACCGAGGACGGCGTGCTCTGCACCCTCGCCTCCGCCGGGCATCCGCTGCCGCTGCTCATGCGGCCCGGCGGCGAGGTCGTCGCCGCGGCCACGCCGCAGATGCTGCTCGGCGTCGTCGACGACCCGGACTACACGAGCGAAACGTTCGTGATGGGCACGGGGGACACGCTCCTGGGCGTCACCGACGGGGTGACGGAGCGGCGCCGCGGGGCCCTCCAGTTCGACGACGGCGACGGGCTCGCGCAGGCGCTCGCCGGGTGCGCGGGCCTGACGGCGCCGCTGCTCGCGGAGCGGATCCGGCGGCTCGTGCACGCCTTCGGCGACAGCCCGCCGGACGACGACCTGGCGCTGCTGGTGCTCCAGGCGCAGTGAGGCGGGAGGAGCGGGAGCACGGGTCGGTGCGGGTGCGCTCAGGAAGTTCCCGCGAGGCGGGACAATGGGGGCATGCCTTCCGCACTTCCCGATGGTGAGCCCGTGCCCGACGACGGTTCGCTGCCCGCGTCCGCCCTCGCCGGGGCCGGGTCCCGACCCCTCGGCTTCTACCTGCACGTCCCGTACTGCGCCACGCGCTGCGGCTACTGCGACTTCAACACGTACACGGCCACTGAGTTGCGCGGCACGGGCGGCGTACTCGCGTCCCGTGACAACTACGCGCAGACGCTCGCCGACGAGGTGCGCCTCGCGCGCAAGGTCCTCGGAGACGACCCGCGTCCGGTCCGCACCGTCTTCGTCGGAGGCGGCACGCCCACGCTGCTGCCCGCCGCCGACCTCGTACGGATGCTGGCCGTGGTCCGCGACGAGTTCGGGCTCGCGGACGACGCGGAGATCACGACCGAGGCGAACCCGGAGTCTGTGGACCCGGCGTACCTGGCGGAGCTGCGGGCCGGCGGCTTCAACCGGATCTCGTTCGGTATGCAGAGCGCCCGGCAGCACGTCCTGAAGGTCCTCGACCGTACGCATACGCCGGGGCGGCCCGAGGCATGTGTGGCGGAGGCGCGGGCGGCGGGCTTCGACCACGTCAACCTCGACCTCATCTACGGCACGCCGGGCGAGACGGACGACGACTGGCGGGCCACGCTGGACGCGGCGCTCGGGGCCGGGCCCGACCACGTCAGCGCGTACGCCCTGATCGTCGAGGAGGGCACGCAGCTCGCGCGGCGGATCCGGCGCGGCGAGGTGCCGATGACCGACGACGACGTGCACGCGGACCGCTACCTGATCGCCGACGAAGTCCTCGGCGCGGCCGGGTTCGACTGGTACGAGGTGTCGAACTGGGCGACGTCAGAGGCCGGGCGCTGCCTCCACAACGAGCTGTACTGGCGCGGGGCCGACTGGTGGGGGGCCGGGCCCGGCGCGCACTCGCACGTGGGCGGGGTGCGGTGGTGGAACGTCAAGCACCCGGGGGCGTATGCGGCGACGCTGGCGGAGGGGCGGTCGCCCGGGGCGGGGCGTGAGGTGTTGGCGGAGGAGGACCGCCGCGTCGAGCGGATCCTTCTCGAGCTACGGCTCCGTGACGGTTGCCCGTTGGAGCTGCTTCGGGCGGATGGGCTCGCGGCCGCGCGAGGCGCTCTGCGGGACGGGTTGCTGGAGCGGGAGCCGTTCGACCGGGGGCGTGCGGTGCTGACGCTGCGCGGGCGGTTGCTGGCGGACGCGGTGGTCCGCGACCTGGTCGACTGAGCCCACGCCACGGGGCGCCGCCCCGGACCCCGCTGCTCAATCGCCGCAGGGGCTTGAAAGATCGCCTCAATCGCCGGCGGGGCTTGAATCATCAAGTCCCGCCGGC
>NZ_JBEOVM010000058.1:0-42041 GCF_040295505.1 Streptomyces sp. NPDC002790
CCGGCCTCGGGGCGCTGCCCCGGACCCCGCGCCTCAATCGCCGGCGGGGCTTGAATTGCTCAGGTCAGCGTCTGCGCGGCTGCCTCTGAGGAGTCCTTCAGGAACTGCGTGCAGCGTTCGTACTCCGCCTGCTCACCAATCGTCCCCGCGGCCCGCGCGAGGGCATGCAGCGCCCGCAGGAAGCCACGGTTGGGCTCGTGCTCCCACGGCACCGGGCCGTGCCCCTTCCAGCCGGCACGGCGCAGCGAGTCGAGGCCGCGGTGGTAGCCGGTGCGGGCGTAGGCGTACGACTCGACGACGCTGCCGCGCTCGAACGCGTCGTCGGCGAGCTGCGCCCAGGCGAGCGAGGAGGTCGGGTACTTCGCGGCGACGTCCGCGGGAGCCGTGCCGGACGCGAGCAGCTCGCGCGGCTCCGGGTCGTCCGGGAGCTCGGTCGGGGGCGGACCGCCGAGGAGGTTCTCGTGAAGGTTCATGGGGTCAAGTGTGCCGCGCCCACGCCGTTGCCCGTCGAGCGCCCTCGTGACATGCCACGGGCCCGGCTCCCGCAAGGGGGAGGCCGGGCCCGTGAGCGTCAGGACTACTTGATGCGCGTACCCGTCGAGCGCAGGTTCTCGCAGGCCTGGACGATGCGGGCGGTCATGCTCGCCTCGGCCTTCTTGCCCCACACGCGCGGGTCGTACGTCTTCTTGTTGCCGACCTCGCCGTCGACCTTCAGGACGCCGTCGTAGTTCTCGAACATGTGGCCCGCGATGGGCCGCGTGAAGGCGTACTGGGTGTCGGTGTCGAGGTTCATCTTCACGACGCCGTTCTCGAGCGCGGTGGTGATCTCCTCGACCGTGGAGCCGGAGCCGCCGTGGAAGACGAAGTCGAACGGCTTCGAGCCGGCCGGCTGACCGTACTTCGCGGCGACGCCCTCGTTCAGGTCCTTGAGGAGGTCGGGGCGGAGCACGACGTTGCCCGGCTTGTACACGCCGTGCACGTTGCCGAAGGACGCGGCCAGCAGGTAGCGGCCCTTCTCGCCCAGGCCCAGGGCCTCGGCGGTGCGCAGTGCATCGTCGACCGTGGTGTAGAGGTTGTCGTTGATCTCGTGCGAGACGCCGTCCTCCTCACCACCGGTCGGGGTGATCTCGATCTCGAGGATGATGTTCGCGGCCTTGGCCTTGGCGAGCAGCTCCTGGGCGATCTCCAGGTTGACCTTGAGCGTCTCGGCCGAGCCGTCCCACATGTGCGACTGGAACAGCGGCAGGCCGCCGGCCTCGACGCGCTTGGCGGAGATGTCGAGCAGCGGGCGTACGTAGCCGTCCAGCTTGCCCTTGGGGCAGTGGTCGGTGTGCAGCGCGATCTTGTTGCCGTAGCGCGCGGCCGCGACGTGCGCGAACTCGGCGAGCGCCTCGGCGCCGACGACCATGTCCTTCACGCCCTGGCCCGAGAGGTACTCGGCGCCACCGGTGGAGATCTGGATGATGCCGTCGGACTCGGCCTCGGCGAAGCCCTGCAGCGCCGCGTTCAGCGTCTGCGTCGACGAGACGTTGATGGCCGGGTAGGCGAACTTCCCCGCCTTGGCCCGGTCGAGCATCTCGTTGTACTGGTCCGGGGTTGCGATGGCCATCTGCCGTCTCCTCGTAAAGCGCGGGTTGCGGGGGCTCGGGTTGTCGTTCCGTCGTTCGCGGCGACCCTCACCAAGCGTCAAGGGGTGACATCATCGTCGACCCCATCCTTCCAGACTCGGCCGAATGCTCCAGCCCGAAGTTTCTGCGGGGCTCGGTCCGAAGATTCTGCGGGGCTCAGTCCGAGACTCTGCGGGGCTCAGTCCGAGACTCTGCGGGCTCAGTCCAGGCCGAGCTCGTCCTTCGAGAACGCGAAGAGGTACGGCACCCCGGCGCCCTCGGTGATCTTCTCGGCGGCGCCGGTGGCCCGGTCCACGATGGTCGCGACGCCGACCACCTCGGCCCCTGCCTCGCGCACCGCCTGGACGGCCTCCAGCGGCGAGCCGCCGGTCGTGGACGTGTCCTCGACGACGAGCACGCGACGGCCCTTGATCTCCGGGCCCTCCACGCGCTTCTGCATGCCGTGCGCCTTGGCGGCCTTGCGGACGACGAACGCGTCGAGGCGCTGCCCGCGGGCGGCGGAGGCGTGCAGCATCGCGCCCGCGACCGGGTCGGCGCCCATGGTGAGGCCGCCGACCGCGTCGAACTCCAGGCCGGCGGTCAGGTCGAGCAGCACCTGGCCGACCAGCGGGGCGGCCTCGCCGTCGAGGGTGACGCGGCGCAGGTCGACGTAGTAGTCGGCCTCGATGCCGGAGGAGAGCGTCACCTTGCCGTGCACCACGGCCTTGTTCTTGATCTGCGTCAGCAGCGCGTCGCGCACGTCGTTCGTCGTCATGCCCATGAGCTTAAAGGGCGGGGGGAGGGCGGGTCTCAGAGGTGGCTCCAGGTCCAGGTCGTGCTCGCCTCCAGCGGCTCCACCGGGGTGACGAGGCGCGGCGCCGTGTTCAGGCCGTTCGGCGGCCCGGTCTGCGGCTCCACGCACACCGCCGCGTCCTGCTCGTCGTAGACGACGACCCACTGCTCGGGGCTCCGCACGTCGAGCTGGAGGGCGCCCGGCCAGGACAGCATGACGTCGACGCCGTCGGGCATCCCGAAGCAGTCGTCCCAGGGGCCCGGGGTCGCCTCGATGCGCTTGCCGGTCGGCAGGTGGTCCGCGCCGCGCTCCTCCTGCCAGGCCGGGTCGAAGGCGATCTGCACGCTGCTGCCGCCGTCGGTGATCGTCCGGTTGAACCAGGGGTGCCAGCCGACCTGCGCCGGGAACGAGTCGCCGTACGTCTCGATGCCGAGCGACAGGGTCAGCGAGTTCTCGGCGAGCGAGACGAGCTGTGTGACGCGTCCGCTGTACGGCCAGGGGTCGGTGAGGTCGTACGTGAAGGCCGCCTCGGTGCGGGTTTCGCGCGCGGTGGTCCACTCGGCGCCCCGGGCGAAGCCGTGGATGGCGTGCGGCGGGGAGTTCAGCGGCATCTGGTGGGTGAGGCCGCCGTTGCGGAACTGCCCGTCCCTGATGCGGCCGCACCACGGCACCATCGGGAAGCAGCCGTACTTCTCGCCCTGCCGCAGCAGTTCGGTGCCGGAGATCTTCAAGCTGCTGATACGGCAGCCGTTGCCCGGCGCCACGGTCACTTCCGCGTCGCCCGCGGTCAGCGTCGTTTCCTGTGTCGTCACGACGACTGAGCCTATGCGGGAAGGTGCTACCGGCGCCTGCGCAGGGCCCGGCCGACGACGATCGCCGAGGCGAGCGCGACGGCGGCCGCGGGGGCGGCCCAGCGCAGCGTGGCGCTGGTCGTTACGCCTTCGGGGGCGGGCACGGGGGCGTACCGCCCGCGCGGCGGCGCGTGGTCCACCTCCTCCGCGCTGCGGCCGATCATGGTGCGCCGGGCGTGCGCGGCGACCGGCTCCGCCGGGAGGTCGGACTCGGGTCCCCCGGCCGTCTCCGCCCGGAAGTCGGACTCGGGTCCCGCGGCGGGCGCGGGGTCCGCGTCGGGGTCGAGGGACGGTGGCGGGATCTCGGTGTCGAAGACGGAGGAGTGGTCGGGGGCGTGGTCTTCGGCGTGACCTCCGGAGTCGCCTTCGGAGTGGCCTTCGGTGGGCGCGAACGTCTCGCCCTCCTCACCGTTGCGGAGGTCGCCGACCGAGCTGCTGCCCGAGCCCTCGACCGTGTCGTCGACGGGTCCCGTGTCCGCGCCCGTATCCGCACCCGTATCCGCGCCCATGTCCTCGTCGGGGTCAGAGCCCGGCTCCTGGCGGGCCGCTCCGAGGTTCTCCGCGAAACGGTTCAGCAGACGGTGGGCCGCCGATGCCACGGACTCGCGCGACAGTTCCGCTACCCGGCCGTCGCCGGAGCCGGTGCCGGAGAAGGTGACCGCGGAGCCGCCGGCCGCCGCGGCGACCCGGGCGGTCAGGGCGAACTTCACGCCTCCCGTGCCGCGGGCCTCGCTGCCTTCACCCGTCACGGCGAAGGATCCGTCCGCCGACTGCGTCACGGTGACGCTGCCGCGGTACGTGATGGTGTGCCCGCCGATACGTACCTTCAGGCGGCCTCCGCCACCGGTGGCGTCGCGCTGGTAGCCGGGCAGGGCCCGGTCGACGCGTTGGGAATCGCAGAGCACCGCCCGCAGGGACTCCGCCGGAACCGGAACGAACACCTCATGCTCCATGCCGCCGAGCCTAGCGACTCCGTCGGAACCGTGAACCCTCTTCGCCACCGCGGGTCCGAGTTTCCGGCCCCACCGACGGCTCCGCCGCCCCTACGGCCCGGGCCCCCCGCGGGTCCGAGTTCCCGGCTCCGCCGACCCCCACCCCGGATCAGACGCCCACCCGGGCCCACGCCTCGGGGCTCCGCCCCGGACCCCGCTGGCTCTCGTTCGAACGGCGGGGCTTGATGTGCCCACCGTCTCGGGCGGTCTGCGCCGCCCACCCGTGACGGACGCCGCCCGCCACCCGCTTTGGGCAATCCGCCGCCCGCCCAGGCGTGCCCCGCCGACCGCCTTGAGCGGCAGGGTCGGCGAGGCGACCCCGGGGCCGGGCAACAGGCACCGACACGGAGGGCTGCAGCCCCGGGAGGGGGCGGGTGGGTGGGAGACGAGCGAGGCCGGACGACGCCGAAGACACCGGCTCCCGGCGCTTGCACCGGCGGCGCAGCGCAACAGGCACCACCACGGGGGCCCAAGCCCCCGGAGAGGGCGGGAGGGCGGGAGATGGGCGAAGCCCGGCGCAGCCGAGGGCCGGACAACGCCGAAGACACCGCCGACACCGACCCCGACACCCAGACCCACGGCCCCGCGCAACAGGCGCCACCCCGCGAGGCCGCAGCCCCCGGAGGGGGCGGGTGGGTGGGAGATGGGCGAGGCCCGGCGCAGCCGGAAAGGGGCGGCGCCGCGAACCAGCACCACAGGCCGCGACCCCGGCACAGCCCCGCACACCGTGACCACAGGCCGCCACCCCGGCACCGCCCCAGGACACCGCCCCCGCGCAACCACCCACCGGCCCCGCCCCCACCCCACCGCCTCAGTCGCCAAAGCGTGGGTGCACCAACGTGGACGGGGCGTACCCCACCCCGGGTCGCACCAGGCGCACACCCCCCGGTGGCCCCGGCCGGGCCCAGCCCGCAAGGACCAACCCCACACCCCCGTCGCCGCGATACGCCACCACCCGCAACCCCGCGGAGCGCACCGTCGCGGTGGCCGTCCCCAGCCGCGCCGCGCCGCCCCCCACCCGCACCACCACTCGCCCACGGTCCGCGAGAACCCGCCCCACCAACCCGTAGAACTCCTGCGAGTACAGCTTCGTGCTCGCCGTGCTGCCGGGGTCGGGCAGATCGCACACCACCACGTCGTACGGCCGCCCCCGCGGAGCACTCCGCAGCCACGCGAACACGTCCCCCGTCGCCACCCGCACCCGCGGGTCCCCGAGCGCCCGCCCGTTCAGCTCCCGCAGCCCCGGGTCGGTCCGGGCCAGGCGCACCACTTCCGGGTCGGGGTCGACGACGTCCACGCGCCGCACCCCGCGGGCCCGCAGCGCCTCGCGCGCGGCCAGACCGTCGCCCCCGCCGAGGATCAGGACCCGCGCGCGGGGCCCACCGTGCAGCGCGGGGCCGACGAACTGCCGGTAGGGGCGGCCCGGTTCGCGTCCGCCGGCCCGCAGCTGCCCGTCGAGGAAGAGCGACGTGCGGCGCCGCCCACCGCCCGTGAGCACGACTTCCTGCACGCCGCTCTGCTCGGCGACCCGCACATCCGCCCCGAACAGGGCGTGCCGCGCCGCCCGTTCGAAGTCGTCGACGAGGACCCAGGACGTGGCGAGCACGCCGAGCACCGTGACGTTCGCGACGATCAGCAGCCAGCGCGCCCGCCGGCTGAGGTCCCGCCGGAACAGGCCGAGGACGAGCATCACCCCCGCCACCGCGTTGACCGCCCCGGTGAGCAGCGCCCCGGTCAACTGACCGAGCAGGGGCAGCAGCAGAAAGGGAAACGCCAGTCCGCCCACCAGCGCGCCCACATAGTCCGCCGCGAACAGGTCGGCCACGGCCCCGCTCGCGTCCTGCCGCCGGATCCGCTGGATCAGCACCATCAGGAGCGGCACTTCCGCCCCGATCAGCACCCCGATCGCGAGGGAGAAGACGACGATCAGCCAGCGAGGGCCGTCCGCCCAGGCCCCGCCCCAGTCCCCGGTCCACGCGAACACCGCGTACAGCGCCATGGCACTGCAGCCGCCGACGAGCGCGAGCAGCGCCTCGATCATCCCGAAGCCCACCGCCGCGCGCAGCCGCAGCCGCTTGGCGGCGAGCGAACCGAGGCCCATCGCGAAGACCATGACGGAGAGCACGACGGAGGCCTGGGTGACCGAGTCGCCCATCAAGTACGAGGCGAGCGCGACCAGTTCGAGTTCGTAGACGAGTCCGCAGGCCGCGCAGATGAAGACGCCGACCAGGACGAGGAAGCGGGCGGTGCCCGGCTTCACCGGGAGCGGGGACCGGACCGGGCCGCCCGGGGGCCTGGGGCTCCGGGTCGTCACGGGTGAGTACGGTTCGATCACGCCTGGAACGCTACGTCACCGCTCAACCCCGTCCAGTCACCCACACGTGTGTAACCGATGCACCGCAGGCATACCCGCGACCCGGGCGCCCACCGCGAGCCGGGCTCACGCCACTACAGGGCGGCGGCCACCGGCATCCGCGCGCCCACCCGGGTGCGGGTGGCGACCAACTGGCCGTCCTGCGGGTAGGCGTGCCAGGTGCGCCAGTGCACCTGCCCCTCGTGCCGCTGGGCGAGCATCGCGGTGAAGGCGTGCGGGCTGCCGGGAAAAACGCCCGCCAGACCGTTCGGGTGGTCGGCGACCAGTGCGAGCAATTCCTGGGCGCGGCCGGCGAATTGGCCCGCCGTCAAATGTTCGACGCGGGCCGCGAATTCGTACTCCCAGTCGCCCAGGCGTTTCGCGACGCCCAGCGGGAGCGGCGTACTGCTGCCGGGAATGCACGCCACGGTCTCCGAACAGGTGCCGTGCTCCTCCTCGAGCAGCACCTGGTGCGAGGCGCCGAGCAGCCTCAACTGGAGCCTGGCATCGTCGATGTCGAGGTCGAGCGTGGCGAGCGCGGGCAACGGCTCCCGGCCGAGGGCCCAGGCCAGATCGGCCGCGCTCGTATCGGTGTAGGCGGTGTTCAGGGTCGTGAGCATGGGTCGGCTCCGCTAACACGCAAAGGGAAGTGGGGCCGGCTGGATCAAGGGGGCCGGCTCGGGCCCACGCGAACGCGATAACTACGCAGTACGAGGGCTGTGTTGACGGTTAAAGGGAATCATGGGTGGCTACGCCGTCACAGCGTTTTTACCCAACTTCGGAGGGTTTCCATCCCCCCGAGGGGGGCACAGCTCAATTGTTCAACTTCCACGGGCCTCTTTTGCGCCCGGCGCACAACCTGCGAGGGCACACCCGGACAAGCGTGCGGCCCGCGCGGACCGACTGCCCCGTGTCAGTCGTCTCCGCGCGGGCCGCCCGCCCGGACACGGTGCGTCAGCTTCCGCCGCCGCATCCACCACCACCGCCACCTCCGCACGACGAGCCGCCCCCACCACAGGAGGAGCCACCGCCGCAGGAGGAGCCCCCGCCGCACGAGTGACCGTGATGTCCGCCGCCGGAGTCACCGGACGAGGAGCACCCGTAGCCACCGCCGCCGCTCGCGGCGCCGCCACCGGCCCACCAGCTGCTCCGGCCGGCCCGGTTCTTCTTCAGTGAGGTAGTGGACGAACGGCCGCTGCCGCCCGCCCTGGCCGTTCCGAGCACGATGGCGCCAACCAGCACCACGAAGAACACGACGAAGAACACGCTCATCACCGGCCCTCCTTTCTCTTCCCCCGAATCCCCCGGACCCCGAGTCCCCCGAGGGGCCGCCCCGTGCGGGCGTGACAGGGGGATGCCCCTGCCCGGAGCTCACCAAGCAGGAGTTGAGGAACTCCAGAGGTTCGGCGCAGGATGGCCGCCATGACCTCCAGCGCACGCCCCCTCCTCAACCGCCGCCTCGCCGAGTTCGGGACCACGATCTTCGCCGAGATGTCCGCGCTCGCCGTGCGGACCGGCGCCATCAACCTCGGCCAGGGCTTCCCCGACACCGACGGCCCCGAGGAGATCAGGGAAGCCGCGGTACGGGCGCTGCGCGCGGGGCACGGCAACCAGTACCCGCCGGGCCCCGGCATCCCCGAGCTGCGCACCGCGATCGCCGCCCACCAGCAGCGCCGCTACGGCCTGGAGTTCGACCCCGACCGCGAGGTCCTGGTCACCGCGGGCGCCACGGAGGCGATCGCCGCCTCCCTCCTCGCCCTCGTCGAACCCGGCGACGAGGTCATCGCCTTCGAGCCGTACTACGACTCGTACGCGGCGAGCATCGCCCTCGCGGGCGGCACCCGCGTCCCGGTCACTCTGCGCCCCGACGGCGACCGCTTCCGCCTCGACCTCGACGAGCTGCGCGCCGCGATCAACCCCCGCACCCGCCTCCTACTCATCAACACCCCGCACAACCCGACCGGCACCGTCCTCAGCCGCGCCGAACTGACCGCCATCGCCGAACTCGCGGTGGAGCGCGACCTGCTCGTGGTCACCGACGAGGTCTACGAACACCTCACCTACGGCGACGCCGAGCACATCCCGCTCGCCACGCTCCCCGGCATGCGCGAGCGCACGGTCACCATCGGCTCCGCCGGCAAGACGTTCTCGTTCACCGGCTGGAAGGTCGGCTGGGTGACGTCCACACCGGAGCTCGTCACGGCGGTCCGCTCGGCGAAGCAGTTCCTGACCTACGTCTCCGCGGGCCCCTTCCAGTACGCCGTCGCGGAGGCCCTCGCCCTTCCCGACACGTACTTCTCCGACTTCCGCGCCACCATGACCGCCAAGCGCGAACTGCTCGCCACCGGCCTCGAGGACGCGGGCTTCACCGTCTTCCGCCCCCAGGGCACCTACTTCATCACCACCGACATCCGCCCCCTCGGCTTCGACGACGGCTTCGCCTTCTGCCGCGCCCTCCCCGAACGCTGCGGCGTCGTCGCCGTCCCGAACGCCGTCTTCTACGACGACCGGACCGCGGGCGCCCCCTTCGTCCGCTTCGCGTTCTGCAAGCAGGATGACGTCCTGAACGAGGCCGCGGCGCGACTCAAGGCGATGTAGGACCCCCACGGACCCCCACGCGCGCCCGGCCCGAACAAGCGAGAGCCCGGCCCGCGCGCCGTCGTGGTGACGGGCGCGGGCCGGGCTCCGCGGGGCTCCCCGACTTACTCGGAGTCGCCGTCCTCCGGCTTCTCGGCGGAGTCGACCTCGGCCTCCAGGCCGAGCTGCTCCACCAGCCACCGGTCGAACTCGATCGCGGCGCGCACCCAGCTGACCGTGGACGACACGAAGTGCTCGAGCGAGACTCCGGTGCCGATCAGCATCTGCGCCTCGCCGATGAGGCGGACGGTGCCGTCGTCGTGGGTGTGGCTGTAGACCTTCGGCCACAGGGTGCGGCGGTTCCAGTCGTCGATCGACTCGAGCAGCTGGGGCTTGATCTCGATGCCGTGCGGCCGGTCGTAGAACGTCCGCACCGAGAAGACCTGCTGGTCGTCCTCGCCGCGGAACATGAAGTACGTACGGAACTCCTCCCACGGCGCCGCGAGGTCACCCTCCTCGTCGGTGACGTACTTCAGCTCCATCTGCTCCAGGAGCTGCTTGACCAGCTCCTGGTCGGGAACGACGGGACCTGCCGGCCCCGCGCCGTCCTGCGGCTCGGGCTGTCCCCCGAAATTGGGAATCGAGGTCGGGTCGATGCTCACGTGCGTGGTCCCTTCGTATGGATACCGCCATCCTCTCCCACCGGGGCCCCCCGAGGGCAAGCCCGCGCCCCTTCGCAGGGACGCGGGCGTTTCGCGGCGGCGGGACTACAGCGTCTTCCCCGTCGCCGGCCCCACGATCAGCCCGTCGCCGAACGCGTCGACGCGGACCGTGTCGCCGTCCTTCACCTCGCCGGAGAGGATCTCCTTCGCGAGGCGGTCGCCGATCGCCGTCTGGATGAGGCGGCGCAGCGGGCGGGCGCCGTAGGCCGGGTCGTTGCCCTCGTCGGCGAGCCAGGTCAGGGCCTCGTCGGAGACGTCGAGCGTGAGGCGGCGGTCGGCGAGGCGCCCCGCGAGGCGGTCCAGCTGGAGCTTCGCGATGCGCCGCAGCTCGTCCTTGTCCAGGGCCGAGAAGACCACCAGGTCGTCGAGGCGGTTGAGGAATTCGGGCTTGAAGGACGCCCGGACGACCTCCAGGACTTGTTGCTTCTTTTCCTCCGCCGATGTGAGGGGTTCGACCAAGTACTGGCTGCCCAGGTTCGACGTCAGCACGAGGATCGTGTTGCGGAAGTCGACCGTGCGGCCCTGGCCGTCGGTGAGGCGGCCGTCGTCGAGGACCTGGAGGAGGATGTCGAAGACCTCGGGGTGGGCCTTCTCGACCTCGTCCAGCAGCACCACCGAGTACGGGCGGCGGCGGACCGACTCGGTGAGCTGGCCGCCCTCCTCGTAGCCGACGTAGCCGGGCGGGGCGCCGACCAGGCGGGCGACGCTGTGCTTCTCGCCGTACTCCGACATGTCGATGCGGATCATGGCCCGCTCGTCGTCGAAGAGGAAGTCGGCGAGGGCCTTGGCGAGTTCCGTCTTGCCCACGCCCGTCGGGCCGAGGAAGAGGAAGGAGCCCGTCGGGCGGTCCGGGTCGGCGATGCCCGCGCGGGTGCGGCGGACCGCGTCGGAGACCGCGCGGACCGCTTCGGACTGGCCGATGAGACGCTTGCCGAGCTCGTCCTCCATGCGGAGCAGCTTCTGGGTCTCGCCCTCCAGGAGGCGACCTGCCGGGATGCCGGTCCAGGAGGCGACGACGTCGGCGATGTCGTCGGGGCCGACCTCGTCCTTGACCATGGTGTCCTTCGACACCTCTTCCTCGGCCTCGGAGGCTTCCTCCAAGTCCCTTTCAAGGGTGGGGATTTCGCCGTAGAGGAGCTTGCTCGCGGTGTCGAAGTCGCCGTCGCGCTGGGCGCGTTCGGCCTGGCCGCGCAGTTCGTCGAGCTTCTCCTTCAACTCACCGACCCGGTTGAGGGACTGCTTCTCCTTCTCCCAGCGGGCGGTGAGGCCGCGCAGCTCCTCCTCCTTGTCGGCGAGGTCGCGGCGGAGCTTGTCGAGGCGGTCGCGGGAGGCCGGGTCGGTCTCCTTGGCGAGGGCCATCTCCTCCATCTTCAACCGGTCGACGGCGCGCTGGAGTTCGTCGATCTCAAGGGGTGAGGAGTCGATCTCCATGCGCAGGCGCGATGCCGCCTCGTCGACGAGGTCGATGGCCTTGTCGGGCAGGAACCGGGAGGTGATGTACCGGTCGGAGAGGGCGGCCGCGGCGACGAGGGAGCTGTCGGCGATCTGGACCTTGTGGTGGGCCTCGTAGCGGCCCTTCAGACCGCGGAGGATCGCGATCGAGTCCTCGACGGACGGCTCGGCCACCAGGACCTGCTGGAATCGGCGTTCGAGCGCCGGATCCTTCTCGATGCGCTCGCGGTACTCGTCGAGCGTCGTCGCGCCGACCATCCGGAGTTCACCGCGGGCCAGCATCGGCTTGAGCATGTTGCCCGCGTCCATGGCGGAGTCGCCGCCGGCGCCCGCGCCGACGACGGTGTGCAGCTCGTCGATGAACGTGACGACCTGGCCGTCGCTCTCCTTGATCTCGGAGAGGACCGTCTTGAGGCGTTCCTCGAACTCGCCGCGGTACTTGGCGCCCGCGACCATCGCGCCGAGGTCGAGCGAGACGAGCCGCTTGTCCTTGAGGGACTCCGGTACGTCGCCCTTCACGATGCGCTGGGCGAGGCCCTCGACGACGGCGGTCTTGCCGACGCCGGGTTCGCCGATGAGCACCGGATTGTTCTTGGTACGCCGCGACAGGACCTGGACGACGCGGCGGATCTCCTGGTCGCGGCCGATGACCGGGTCGAGCTTGCCCTCGCGGGCCGCCGCCGTGAAGTCCGTACCGAACTTCTCCAGCGCCTTGTAGGACCCTTCGGGGTCGGGTGTGGTCACCCGGCGCCCTCCCCTGTTCTTGGTGAATGCCTCGACCAGCTTCTTCGCGCCGGCCCCGTTCCGTGTCAGCACGTCGGCGGCGGCTCCGCCCTTGGCCGCGATGCCGATGAGCAGGTGTTCCGTGGAGAGGTACTCGTCGCCGAGCTCCTTGGCGCGCTCGGACGCGTCGGCGATGACGGCGAGCAGTTCGCGGTTGGGCTGCGGCGGCGCGACGGTGGATCCCGTCACGCTGGGCTGTGCGGCCAGCGCCCGCTCGGCGCCCGCCCGGACCTGCGCCTGGTCGGCGTCGACCGCGGCGAGGAGGTCGGTGATGTTCTCGTTGTCCTGGCCTTCGAGCAGGGCCAGGAGGAGATGCGCCGGGGTCAGATCCGGGTGGCCCCCGGACACGGCCCGGCTGCTTGCCGCGTTGATCGCGTCGCGGCTCCGGTTCGTCAGCTCGGCGTCCACGTGCCTGTTCTCCTCCGTCTACGGCTGGGTGTCCCCTGCGGAAACTCTGACTTATCCAACGTGCACAAAGTTGAGTCTATTCCACTCAAGGCCGTCCCGGGAAAGGGCCCGGCCCCTCTGGGATAGGTTCCCGTTCATGGCCAAGCGCATCGACCTCGACGCCCCCGAATCCGCCTTCCTCAGCTTCTGGCGCGAACGGCATCTGTGCACCCTGACGACGCTGCGCGCCAATGGCACGCCCCATGTGGTCCCGGTCGGGGTGACGTACGACGCCGAGGCGCAGGTCGCCCGCGTCATCACGGGCAAGGGCACGAGGAAGGTCGCCCACGCCACGGCGGGCTCGGGGCGGGTCGCGGTGTGCCAGGTCGACGGCCGGTGGTGGGCGACGCTGGAGGGAGCGGCGACGGTGCGCACGGAGCCGGCGGAGGTCGTGGACGCGGAGCGCCGGTACGCCGAGCGCTACGGGCGGGAGCCGCGGCCGAATCCGGACCGGGTGGTCATCGAGATCGCGGTGGACCGGGCGACCGCGAATCTCCCGAAGGGCCCGTAGAACGAAGGGCCCGTAGAACGAGGGGCCCGTAGAACGACCGCAGCGGCGCCACCGTGTTTCAGGTACACGGTGACGCCGCTGCAGGGGGGAAGCACCTGCGCGATCTACAGCGACGGGGGCATCGCGTCAGGCACTGCGGGGGGTGGCTGTGGTGCTGGGGTGGTGGGACTGCGGGGCGGTGTCCGAAAGGGGGTCCGCCTCGCCGACCAGCTGATGGTCCCGCTGGTCGAGGTTCACAAAGATCATCCCGTACCGGACGACCGTACGTACCGGCTGTGGAGCGCCACGCGGTCGGCGCAGGCACCGGTAGGCCCGGATGTCGTCGCCCTCACGGACCACGATGATGGGCTCTCCGAACAGGGTGACCATGAGGGAGTCACCGGAGTTCGGAACCGCGGTCACGAGGTCGATGGTGTGCCAACCGGAGCGGTAGGCGATCGCCATCTCCCGGCGTAACGACCGGTCGTCGGGCGGGGTGATCATGCGCCTGCGTCCGTGGGCGCGGAGTTCCAGATCGCGTCACCGGGGAGTGCCTGAACGGTCGTGGGCGCGGAGTTCCAGATCGCATCCGCCTGGGCCGCGGGTGCGGTGTTCCAGATGGCGTCCATCGGTCCGATCGCGCCGAGGACCAGCCCGGCGGAGAAAGCGCCGGCAACAACGGCGCGAAGTATTCCCTTACGCATAGCGGGTCTCGTCCTCACTTCCATGGATTCTCTCCCCCGGCTCTCCATGACGATGGCTCATTCGGCCACGCAAACACCACAGGGTCGATGCATCATGTTCCTGCACGTTCAGGACCCTGGGGGGTGGAGCTATGCCAAATACCAGCTCAAATCATGCGCATCCACACGCCATGACCGAGCTGTGCGACGCCGGGAGGCACTTGTACGCGACCGCTCTGCGCTCGGGACGCATCGCACGCAGCGAAGTCTCCTCGGCTCCCTGCCTGCTGGACTTCGCTCTCCTGCATCCCGATCCCGATGACTCCGCCTGGCTCCGGCCGGTTCCGCCGACAGCGGCGCTCACGCAACGGCTGCATCCGCTCGAACGCGAGATACAGGAAAGACGGGTTCTCGCGGTCGAACTCACCGATGCCTTCGAGCCATTCCTGGCCATCAGTGCCCAGCGGCAACCGACCACCCACTCCATCACGGTGCTCGAGGGCAAGGAGCGGATCAACGCCGCCATCGAACTGGCCCTCGCCGAGTGCAAGTCCGAGATGCTCACCGTCCAGCCCGGAGGAGGCCGGGACGAGCACACGCTCACCAAGGCCCTGCAGATGGGCAGGGAGATCACCGACCGCGGCATCACGATGCGCACGCTCTACCAGCACACGGCACGGCACAGTCACGGCACCCTCGCCTACGCGGAAGCCCTGGCCCAGGGAAACGTCGACATACGCACCCTTGAAGAGCTCATCGAGCGGCTGATCATCTTCGACCGCTCGGTCGCGTTCATTCCCGCACGCGAAGACCGGCAGTCCGCCCTGGAGTTGCGCCACCCGGGCCTGGTCGAATATCTGGCCAACGTCTTCGAGCAGCTCTGGCAGCGCGGGGTCCCGCTGCTCGACGAAACCCCCTACGGACCACCGACCGACGGCATCACGGGCGTCCAGCGCTCCATAGCCAAACTCCTCATCGAAGGCCACGTAGACGAGGCGATAGCACGCCGGCTCGGTATGAACGTACGCACCTGCCGCGCCCACATCGCCAAACTCGCGGCAGCACTGGGCAGCGGCAGCCGGGCCCAACTCGGCTATCTCATCGCGCAGTCCGGAATGCTCGCGACAGACGCCCCCACACCGAGCAGAAGGTTCGAGTCGTGACCCTCAGGGTTCATTCGCACGACGTCGGCGAGGTGTGCGAGGCAGGCATGCGGCTCTACACCCGCGCCCTGCGCGAAGGCCGCGTACCGCACGCGGACTCCGAGCCGGCTCCCTGTCTCGAAGCGCACGCACTGCTCCGCCCGGACCCCGAGGACCCCGGATGGCTGCGACCGGTACCCCCCGCGATCGCGCTGCCCCGACTGTTGCGGGCCGTCGAGGAGAACATCGCCCTGCGCCGCAGCCAGGAGGCGAAGCTGGCCGAGACCTTCGCCCCGCTCATGGCCCTGGACGCCGAGCGGGCGGCCGTCCCTGACGCCCCCATGATCACCGTCCTGCTCGGCTTCCGGCGCATCAACGACGCGATCGGCGAAGCCATGTCCACCTCGTCGACCGAACTGCTCACCATCCAGCCGGGCGGCCACCGCCCGGCCCCCCTGCTCGCCTCGGCCCTGCCCAAGGAGCAGGAACTGCTGGCCCGCGGCTGTCGGATGCGGACCCTCTACCAGCACACGTCACGCCACTCGCAGGCCGTGCTCGCCCACTTCGAGCAGCTGGCCGGCAACGTCCAGGTCCGCACCCTCGACGAAGTGACCGAGCGCCTCATCATGCTGGACCGCACCGTCGCCTTCATCCCCGCGAACCAGGACCGCACGGTGGCCCTGGAGCTCCGGCACCCGGCGCTGATCTCCTACCTGGCGACCACGTTCGAGCGTCTGTGGCAGCTGGCCACGCCGATGTTCCCGCACGCGGCGGTCGAGGAGCCGGTCTCGGACGGTGTCACGACGCGCCAGCGCACCATCGCGACGCTCCTCATCGAGGGCCACACGGACGCGGTGATCGCGGAGCGGCTCGGCATGAACATCCGCACGGTCCGCGTGCACATCGCGAAGCTCGCGGCGACGCTGGGCAGCGACAGCAGGGCACAACTGGGCTATCTGATCGGGCAGTCGGGCATCCTGGAGGACGCGGACTGACCCGCCCCCGCGGCGGAGATCACTTCAACCCGGCCTCCACACAGGCCTGTTCGTACTTCGCCGTGCAGATCTGCGACAGCTTGAAGATCTTGTCCTTGACGAGGGTGCTCTTGATGTTGCCCTTGGTGAGCGCGACGACGCTGACGCTCGCCGTCCTGATCTGCTTGGTCGTCGGGCTGTCGGTGCGGTCCATCGCCAGCGCCTCGAACTCGATGTCGCGCCCCTGCGAGATCCGCACGGCCATCTCGGCGGCGGTCTGCGCCTCGTCCGGGTACGGCTTGTAGACGCTCATGTACTGCTCGCCGTCCAGGATCCGCTGCACGGCGGCGAGTTCGGCGTCCTGCCCGGTGATCGGCGGCATCTCGCGGACGCCGGCCTCCTTCAGGGCGGCGATCACGCCTTCGGTCATCCCGTCGTTGGCGACGTACACGCCCGCGATGTCGTCCGCACCGAGCGCGTTGATGGCCTGCTCCATGTTGGCCTTGGCGTTGGACGCCTTCCAGCCCGCGGTGTCGTACGACTTCGCGACGGTCACGGCGTTGCCCAGCTCGGCGCGGGCGGCGCTCTTGAACTGCGCGGCGTTGGGGTCGTCGGGCGAGCCGTTGATCATCACGACCTTGTCGCGCTTGGTGGCCTTGGCCCCGCCGAGCGCGGAGACCAGCGCCTTCCCCTGGGTCTGGCCGACGAGCTCGTTGTCGAAGCCGACGTAGGCGTCCACGGGCCCCTGGGCGAGCCGGTCGTACGCGATGACGTGGATGCCCGCGTCCTTGGCCTTGCGCACGGCCGGGGCGATGTTCTCGGCGTCCACGGCGTCGACGACGATCGTGTCGACCTTGGCGTCGATCATCTGCTGCAGCTGCTTGCGCTGGAGGGCGGCGTTCTGCTTGGCATTGGCGTAGACCAGCTGCCCCTTGCCGCCGGTCAGCTTCGCCACCTGACGCTGGAAGATGGGGTGGTCGAACTTCTCGTAGCGCGTGGCCCCCTTCTCCGGGAGAAGCAGGCCGATCTTGACGTCGTTCCCCTTGGTGACGGACGCGCTGGGCTCGTTGTCGCCGCCCGGCAGCACGCCGCCACAGGCCGAGAGCGAGACGACCAGGACGGATGCGGCGCCGGCCATGGCGGCGCAACGCATACGCGTGTTCATGTGCGGATACCTCCCTGACGTGGCCGCAACGGTGCGGCCGAGGTGGCTCGAAGCCAACTCGCCCGCCCGGGGACCGTCAAGAGGTGAAGCCACACCGCAATGAAAACGGGTCCATTAGTTCTTCACATGAAGCCGAAGACGGCGAATACCGGACACCTCCGCGAGGCATCCACGAGCTTCACAGGAATCTCACAGCCCTTGGGTCCCTCATGCCTGCTCACGCCTCGAACTCCGTCAGGTCGATCGCGTACAGCCGGCAGCCCGCCACTTCGCCGGGCAGCGGCGCCATCCCCAGCTTGTGGAGAACCTTCTCCGAGGACGTGTCGTCCTCCGTCGTCACCGCGACGACCCGGTCGATGCCCCGGTCCTGAACGGCGAACTCCAGCGTGGCCTGCGCCGCCTCCGAGGCGTACCCCTGGCCCCAGAACACGCGGCCGAGCCGCCACTGGATCGCGATCTGTCCCGCCACCTGCCGCGGGACCTCCGGCACGTACAGGCCGACGGCGCCCACCAGTTCGCCGGAGCCGAGGAGTTCCACGGCGAAGACCCCGAAGCCCTCGTCGTCCCACTCCTCCTCCCAGCGCTCGATGTCCTCGAAGGTCCCGTCGAGGGAGCGCGGGGCCCGGTCGCCGACGCGGCGCATCACGGCGGGGTCGGCCTGGATCTCGGCGAGCGGGGCGAGGTCGTCGTCCGGCTGCCAGCGGCGCAGGAGGAGGCGGGGGGTGCGGATCTCGGTCATGACACCATCCTGCGGCATCCGAAAGGGCCCCGGAGACAACGCCTCCGGGGCCCTTCACGCATGAGTGCGGACTACTGCTCGGACGACCGCTTCGGCCGCCACACCACGAGCGCGCTCGTCTGCTGGACCTCCTGGTACGGGACCAGGTCCCGGCGATACGAGGCGTGCACCGCCGCCTCGCGCTGCTGGATCGCGGAGGCCGCGCCCTCCACCGCAGCGGAGAGCTCGGCGACACGGGACTGCAGCGCGGCGACCTGGTTCTCCAGCTCGATGATGCGCTTGATGCCTGCCAGGTTGATGCCCTCGGCCTGCGACAAGTGCTGCACCGTGCGGAGCAGGTCGATGTCGCGGGCCGAGTAGCGCCGACCGCGCCCGGCCGTGCGGTCGGGCGAGACCAGGCCGAGGCGGTCGTACTGGCGCAGGGTCTGTGGGTGCAGGCCGGACAGCTGTGCCGCCACCGAGATGACGTACACCGGCGTCTCGTCGGTCAGTGGCGGGGGGTACCCCCTGGACGCAGTCCTTGGGGGAGGGTTGCTGCGCCGACGACCCCGCTGCCCGTCCATCACACTCACGCTCCCTTCGCGGCCTTGAACAGTTCTGCCCGCACGTCGATGTCCTCAGTCGCCTTGCGGTACGACTCGAGGGCGCTGCGGGCGTCCTCCGAAAGGTCCTTGGGGACGTCCACCTCGACCGTCACCAGGAGATCGCCGCGCGTGCCGTCCTTGCGGACGGCACCCTTGCCGCGGGCCCGCATCGTCCGCCCGTTCGGCGTGCCCGTGGGCAGCTTCAGGGTGACGGCGGGACCGCCGAGCGTGGGCACCTTGACCTCGGCGCCGAGCGCCGCCTCGGTGAACGTCACCGGGACGGTGACCGTGAGGTTGTCGCCCTTGCGGCCGAAGACCGGGTGGGCGTCGACGTGCACGACGACGTACAGATCGCCCGCCGGGCCGCCCCGTTCACCGGGAGCGCCCTTGCCGCGGAGCCGGATGCGCTGGCCGTCGGAGACCCCCGCGGGGATCCTGACCTGCATGGTGCGGGAGGACTTCGCCCGCCCGCTGCCCTTGCAGACCTCGCACGGCGTCTCGGCGATCAGGCCGCGGCCCTTGCAGTCCACGCACGGGTCGGTGAGCGAGAAGCCGCCACCGCCGCCCCGCGAGACCTGTCCGGTGCCGACGCACGTCGGGCACACGCGCGGTGTGCCGTTCGCATCGCCGGTGCCGGAGCACGCCTTGCAGGGGGCCTGCGACGACATGCGCAGCGGGACCGTGGCCCCGTCCACCGCCTCGGTGAAGCTGAGCGTCACCTCGGACTCGATGTCCTGGCCCCGGCGCGGCTGCGTACGCGTACCCGCGCCCGCACCGCCCCGGTTGAACAGTCCACCGAACACATCGCCGATGCCGCCGCCGAAGCCGCCCTGACCCGCCTGGCCCTGGGCGCCGCCTCCGAAGAGGTCGCCCAGGTCGAAGTTGAACGAGCCGTTGCCGCCGGCGCCGCCGGGTCCCGGTCGGAACCCGCCGCTGCCGAACAGGGCGCGCGCCTCGTCGTACTCCTTGCGCTTCTTGGGGTCCCCGAGGATGTCGTTCGCCTCGGAGATCTCCTTGAAGCGCTCCTCCGCCTTGTCGTTGCCCTTGTTGGCGTCGGGGTGGTTCTCACGGGCGAGCTTGCGGTACGCCTTCTTGATCTCGGCGTCGGTGGCGTCCTTCGGGACGCCGAGGACCTTGTAGTAGTCCTTCTCGATGAAGTCCTTGGTGCTCATCGGCCTCGACGTCCCTCCTTACCCATGCGTGTGACGTCAGCCCTCTTCCGGGCCACCGTTGTCCTTCTCGGCATCCTTCTCGGCTGCGTCGTCCGCCTTCGCACCCGGCTGCGGCTCGGCCACGGCCACCCGCGCGGGGCGGATGGTGCGCTCGCCGATCCGGTAACCCGGCTGCAGGATCGCCACGCAGGTCGTCTCGGTGACGTCCGGCGCGTAGGAGTGCATCAGGGCCTCGTGCACGGTCGGGTCGAAGGGCTCGCCCTCCTTGCCGAACTGCTGAAGGCCCATCTTCGCGGCGACCGTCTCCGTGGATTCGGCCACCGACTTGAAGCCGCCGACGAGCTCGCCGTGCTCACGGGCACGGCCGATGTCGTCGAGAACGGGGAGCAGCTCGGTCAGGAGGTTCGCGACGGCGATCTCCTTGACCGTGACGCGGTCCCGCTCCACACGGCGCCGGTAGTTCTGGTACTCGGCCTGCAGCCGCTGGAGGTCCGCGGTGCGCTCGTTGAGCGCGGTACGCACCTGGTCCAGCTGCGCCGTCAGGGCAATGTCTGCTGCGGACTGAGCGGAAGCTGAGTCCCCGGCCGGGGCCGCCCCCTCCTCTTCGGAGGGAGCGGCCTGCGGCTCGGCGGCATCATCTGCGGCGGACGCCGCGCTGCCGGAGGGGACTTCAGGCTTCTCGTTCTCGTCGAAGCCCGGGGTCTCCTCGGTCACGCGGCACCGTCCTTGCGGTCCTTGTCCTCGTCGACGATCTCGGCGTCCACGACGTCGTCGTCGGCCTTGGCGTCACCCTGCGGGGCGTCGTCACCCTGCGGGGCCTCGGCGCCACCGGCGGCCTGGGCGTCGGCGTACATGGCCTGGCCCAGCTTCTGCGAGACGGCGGCGACCTTCTCGGTCGCGGTGCGGATCTCGGCCGAGTCCTCGCCCTTGAGCTTCTCCTTCAGCTCGGTGAGCGCCTCCTCGACCTCGGTCTTCACCTCGCCCGGGACCTTCTCCTCGTTGTCCTTGAGGAACTTCTCCGTCTGGTAGACGAGCTGCTCGCCCTGGTTGCGGGACTCGGCGGCCTCGCGGCGGGCGTGGTCCTCGTCCGCGTACTTCTCGGCCTCTTCGCGCATCCGGTTGACCTCGTCCTTCGGCAGCGAGGAGCCACCGGTGACGGTCATCTTCTGCTCCTTGCCCGTGCCGAGGTCCTTGGCCGTGACGTGCATGATGCCGTTCGCGTCGATGTCGAAGGCGACCTCGACCTGCGGGACACCACGCGGGGCCGGCGGCAGACCGGTCAGCTCGAACATCCCGAGCTTCTTGTTGTACGCCGCGATCTCGCGCTCGCCCTGGTAGACCTGGATCTGCACCGACGGCTGGTTGTCCTCGGCCGTCGTGAAGATCTCCGAACGCTTCGTCGGGATCGTCGTGTTGCGCTCGATCAGCTTGGTCATGATGCCGCCCTTGGTCTCAATACCCAGGGACAGCGGGGTGACGTCGAGGAGCAGGACGTCCTTGACCTCGCCCTTGAGGACACCGGCCTGGAGCGCGGCGCCGATGGCGACGACCTCGTCCGGGTTGACGCCCTTGTTGGCCTCGTTGCCCGCGGTCAGTTCCTTGACCAGCTCGGCGACGGCCGGCATACGGGTCGAACCACCGACGAGAACGACGTGGTCGATCTCCGACAGGTTGATGCCCGCGTCCTTGATGACGTTGTGGAACGGCGTCTTGCAGCGCTCCAGAAGGTCGGACGTGAGCTGCTGGAACTGGGCGCGCGTGAGCTTCTCGTCCAGGTGCAGCGGGCCCTCGGCGGACGCCGTGATGTACGGCAGGTTGATCGTGGTCTCCGTGGAGGAGGACAGCTCGATCTTCGCCTTCTCGGCGGCCTCGCGCAGGCGCTGAAGCGCCATCTTGTCCTTGCCCAGGTCCACGCCGTGGCCGTTGTTGAACTGCTTGACCAGGTAGTCGACGACGCGCTGGTCCCAGTCGTCACCGCCGAGCTGGTTGTCGCCGTTCGTGGCCTTCACCTCGACGACGCCGTCGCCGATCTCCAGGAGCGAGACGTCGAAGGTGCCGCCACCGAGGTCGAAGACCAGGATGGTCTGGTCGTCCTTGTCCAGGCCGTAGGCCAGGGCCGCGGACGTCGGCTCGTTGACGATACGCAGGACGTTCATGCCCGCGATCTCGCCGGCTTCCTTCGTCGCCTGCCGCTCGGAGTCGTTGAAGTAGGCCGGGACGGTGATGACCGCGTCCGTGACCTTCTCGCCGAGGTAGGACTCCGCGTCGCGCTTCAGCTTCTGCAGGATGAACGCGCTCATCTGCTGCGGGTTGAAGTCCTTGCCGTCCAGGTCGATCTTCCAGTCAGTGCCCATGTGGCGCTTGACCGAGCGGACCGTCCGGTCCACGTTCGTGACCGCCTGGCGCTTCGCGACCTCGCCGACCAGCACTTCGCCGTTCTTCGCGAAAGCGACGACGGACGGCGTGGTCCTGGCGCCCTCGGCGTTCGCGATGACGGTGGGCTCACCGCCCTCCAGAACGCTGACGACGGAGTTAGTCGTGCCCAGGTCGATGCCGACCGCACGTGCCATTTCGATTCCTCCAGCTACCTACTTGAGTGGAACTGACTCAAGACTGCAACACCCTCCCCCTCCGCGTCAACAGACCTGAGTCGCAGGCACTCAACTTTTATCCTGCCTTTATCGGCATGGCGACTGAGAGGAGGCTCTGACCTGGTGCTTTACGAGTGCCATCGGCGCGCGACGGCGCGGCGACGCCGACCGTCCCCGGCCGAGCAGAGGGCCGACCGGAGCCCCCGGAGGGGGCGGGCGGTGGGAGGCGGGCGGGAAACGTGTCCGCCCAGCGGCCGGTGCCCGTCCAGCGGCATGGTCGCACCGCACGTCGGCGTGCGCGACTCGCGGCCTACGCCGACAGACCGGCGTACAGGCGCTCCGTGCGCTCGGTCCACACGGCTTCCCCGTACCGCTTCGCGTACACCGCGCGGCAGTGCTCCCGCAGCGTCGGGAAGATCTTGGCGGCCACATCGAGTGCGTCGGGCAGGTGCGCGTCCAGGGTGGTGACCGTACCCGTGCCCTCGGACCGTACGGCACGCGGCACCGCCGACGCCCCGGCCCCCTCGAAGGCCAGCACCGGCAGCCCCGCCGCGAGCGCCTCCGCGTACACGAGCGGCACCGCCCTGCGCGCCCACCGCCCCGGCAGCACGATCCCCCGGTACGCCGGCAGCGCCCGCCTGAGCTCCCCCCGCCCCACGGCCCCGCACATCCGCACCGACGCGGGCGCCGCCGCCCGGCACCGCCCCTCCAGCGGCCCGGACCCGACCATGTCGAGGCGCTCAGCCGCGGGCCAGCGGCGGAGGAGTTCCAGCACGCCCCGGTCCGGCGCAAGCGGGCCGACGCACACCCAGGCGGCACCCGCCTCAACCTCCACCTCCGCCTCCGCCTCCGCCTCCGTCTCCGCCTCCGCCTCCACCTCCGCCTCCGCCCGGGCCTCCGGTTCCGCGACCGTGGGCACGAAGTCGGGCACCACGTCGAGGCGTTCCCGGGGCAGCCCGGCGCGCGCGCACGCGTCCCGGCTCGCCTCCGAGAGGACCACGAGGCGGTCGGCCCGCCGCAGCAGCGGGTCCTGCCGCAGCCCACCACGCGCCGCCCACGGGAACTGCAACGCGGCGAACCGGGAGCCGCGGTGGGGGCCGTGCCGCAGGGTGGCGACCACCGGGCCCGTCCACTCGGTGACCCAGGCGCGGCCGAAGGCCGGGTACAGGTTGTGGACGTGCACGACGTCCGGGCCGAACGCGCGCAGGGTGGCGAGCGGGCCGCGACCTCGCCCGTCCACCGCCACGAGGCGCACCTCGTGCCCGGCGCGGGTGAGCGCGGCGACCTGGTCGAGGACGGCCTCGTCCTCGCCGCCCGGAGCGCCGAACCCGTGCACGACGGCGATCCTCATGGTCAGACCCCGGCCGCGGCGGGCTGCGCGGCGGGCTCGGCGAGCAGCCGCAGCAGCGCGTCGACCGTGTCGCCCACATCCCCGCCCCAGTCCCCGTACCCGTCCTCATCGGAGACGATCAACAGCCGACGGCCGAGCCGG
This sequence comes from Streptomyces sp. NPDC002790, assembly GCF_040295505.1. Classification (NCBI taxonomy): domain Bacteria; kingdom Bacillati; phylum Actinomycetota; class Actinomycetes; order Kitasatosporales; family Streptomycetaceae; genus Streptomyces; species Streptomyces sp. NPDC002790. The sequence goes on from NZ_JBEOVM010000058.1 coordinate 23,610, forward strand.
TGAGCGGCCTCGGCGACGGGGCCCGCGCCCACCGCTGCCAGATGGACCACCGCGTCGCAGCGGCCCGCCAGTTCGGCGACGAGCCGGGCGTCGAGGGCCGAGCCGCGCACGAAGCGGAGCCGGGGGCTGGGCCAGGCGGCGGCGAGGTTGGCGCGGCCACCCGTGGACAGGTCGTCGAGGACGACGACGGTGTGTCCCTGAGCGAGCAGCGCGTCGGTGAGGCGCGAGCCGACGAGGCCCGCGCCACCGGTGACCATGTATGTCAAAGGTGCGGTCATCCCCATAAGTTATTCCGCTATGTCCAAATATGGGGTGAATAACACGATCCGCCTTGGAGCCCGCAATAACCCCCGCAGTGATCCACGCAGTGGGACCTGCGCGACACAGATCACCAGCCTGGCGACTACATTGCGCACAGGTAAGTGGGTAGTCTCAGACGGACAACCTAAGTTACCGCTTAGTAACGCAGGCCCGAGGAGCCCCCAAATGCAACTCGCCGCGATCATCGTGTCGCTGGCCCTGATCGTCGTCGGCGTGGCTCTGTTCGCCCGAGCCATCGCGCAGATCTACCGCTACGTGCGGCTCGGCCAGAACGTCCCCGCGGGGACGCGTACCGACGAACCCGTGCAGCGCACCGTCACCGTGGCCAAGGAGTTCCTCGGCCACACCCGCATGAACAAGTGGGGCGTCGTCGGTGTCGCGCACTGGTTCGTGGCGGTGGGCTTCTTCTCGCTGCTGCTGACGATCGTCAATGCCATCGGCCAGCTGTTCGAGGCCGACTGGCTGCTGCCGATCATCGGCGAGTGGGCCCCGTACAACATGTTCGTGGAGCTCATCGGCACCCTGACGATCCTCGGCATCGCCGTACTGATCGCGATCCGCCAGCTGAGCCACCCGCGCAGGCCGGGCCGCAAGTCCCGGTTCGCGGGCTCCAACTTCGGCCAGGCGTACTTCGTCGAGGCCGTCATCCTCATCGTCGGCGTCTGCATCTTCATGCTGCACGCCCTCGAGGGTGCCCAGCACCACGTCGACGGCTACGAGGCCTCGTTCTTCATCTCGTACCCGGTCGTCGACTGGCTCTCGGGCCTGGACCTCTCCACGCTCCAGAACCTCACGTACCTGTTCGCCGGTGTGAAGATCGCGACCTCGTTCATCTGGATGATCACGGTCGCCCTGAAGACCGACATGGGTGTCGCCTGGCACCGCTTCCTCGCCTTCCCGAACATCTGGTTCAAGCGCGAGGCCGACGGCGGTGTCGCGCTCGGCGGGCTCCAGCCGATGACCTCCAAGGGCGAGCCGATCGACTTCGAGGACCCGGGCGAGGACGACGTCTACGGCGTCTCCCAGGTCGAGCACTTCTCCTGGAAGGGCCTGCTGGACTTCTCCACCTGCACCGAGTGCGGGCGTTGCCAGTCGCAGTGCCCCGCGTGGAACACCGGCAAGCCGCTCTCCCCGAAGCTGCTCATCATGTCGCTGCGCGACCACGCGCACGCCAAGGCCCCGTACCTGCTCGCCGGTGGCGGCAAGGACATGGAGGGCAACGAGCAGGCGACCGAGGAGCAGCTGAAGGACGTCCCCGCCGCCGCCCTCGCGGAGGCCGAGCGCCCGCTGATCGGTACCGCCGAGGAGAACGGCGTCATCGACCCGGACGTGCTGTGGTCCTGCACCACGTGCGGCGCCTGCGTCGAGCAGTGCCCGGTCGACATCGAGCACGTCGACCACATCGTCGACATGCGCCGCTACCAGGTGATGATCGAGTCCGCGTTCCCGTCCGAGGCGGGCACGATGCTCAAGAACCTGGAGAAGAAGGGCAACCCCTGGGGCCTGGCGAAGAAACAGCGCCTGGAGTGGCTCAAGGAGCTCGACTTCGAGGTGCCGGTCGTCGGCAAGGACATCGAGGACCTCACCGAGGTCGAGTACCTCTACTGGGTCGGCTGCGCCGGCGCCCTGGAGGACCGGGCGAAGAAGACCACCAAGGCCTTCGCCGAGCTGCTCAACATCGCGGGCGTCAAGTTCGCAATCATGGGCGGCGACGAGAAGTGCACCGGTGACTCCGCCCGCCGCCTCGGCAACGAGCCGCTGTTCCAGCAGCTCGGCCAGGAGAACGTCATGTCGCTGAACATGGCCTTCGGCGAGGAGTACGACGAGGACGGCAAGGTCACCGAGGAGTCCAAGAAGCCCCGGACCGCCAAGAAGATCGTCGCGACCTGCCCGCACTGCCTGAACACGATCGGCAAGGAGTACCCGCAGATCGGTGGGGATTACGAGGTAATCCACCACACGCAGCTGCTCCAGCACCTGGTCGACGAGGGCAAGCTGACCCCGGTCACGCCGGTCGAGGGCATCATCACCTACCACGACCCGTGCTACCTGGGCCGTCACAACAAGATCTACTCCCCGCCGCGCGAGATCATCGCCAGCGTCCCCGGCATCCGCAACGAAGAGATGCACCGCCACAAGGAACGCGGCTTCTGCTGCGGCGCCGGTGGTGCGCGGATGTGGATGGAGGAGCGGATCGGCAAGCGCATCAACAACGAGCGTGTCGACGAGGCGCTTTCGCTGAACCCGGACATCGTCTCCACCGCCTGCCCGTTCTGCCTCGTCATGCTGACCGACTCGGTCAACGGCAAGAAGAACGACGGCAAGGCCAAGGAGTCCGTCACGGTCGTCGACGTGGCCCAACTGCTGCTCGACTCCGTCAGGACACCGGTCGACCCGGCCGGCGAGGCGGAGACCGAGGACGCGCCGGAGCCCGAGCCGGTGAAGTAGACCGGTCGCAGTACGTCCCGGCGGGCGCCCCGTTCCTGGAACGGGGCGCCCGCTTTTGTGGTTTTGGGGGATCCGTACAACCATCACGTGCACCTCACGGGTCACACCAGGGAGCCCACCCCCACGCTCTCACTGGAGTTGACTGTGCAGATCAGAAGAATCGCCGTCGCCACGGGCGTGGCCGCCCTCGTCGCGGGCGGCCTCACCCTGCCCCTCGCGGGGACCGCGACCGCGGCGAGCACGCTCAAGGACGACTTCAACGGCGACGGCTACCGCGACCTCGTCATCGGCACGCCCAAAGCCAACGCCGTGACGGTGACGTTCGGTTCCTCGTCCGGCGTGGGCACCGGCAAGGCCGTGACGATCACGCAGGAGACCGCCGGTGTGCCCGGAGCCACCGAAAAGGAGGACGAGTTCGGGGAGAACGTCACCAGCGGTGACGTCAACGACGACGGCTACGCCGACCTGATCGTCGGCGCCCCCGGCGAACAGGTCACCGACTGGGCGAGCGGCTCGCTGAACGTGGTGTGGGGCGGCGCGAACGGCTTCACCGAGGGCGCCACCGTCTACCACGCGCCCTCCGCCGACGACGAACGCTTCGGCGAGGGCGCCGTCTTCGTCGACCTCGACGGGGACGACCACGCGCAGCTCGCCGTCGTCAGCGCCAAGAAGTACTGGTGGTACTCCGACTCCAACAAGCCCGAGGACGCCTACGCGCCGGAGGTCGAGTTCGTACCGGCCGACGTGACCCTCGAAGGCCTCACCGCCGACCAGTTCCACGGCACGGGCGCAGGCAGGACATACACGTACGTCCTCTACGGAAAGCACGCCGACGGCAGCCCCTACACGGGGTGGGTCGACGGCGGGCCCGGCGACATCGGCTACCACTCCGGGCGGATCGACGGTCAGTTCGCCGGCTCCACCACCGAGGCCGCCGCCACCGGCGACGTGAACTGCGACGGCTACCCGGACCTTGTCACCGGCCAGGCCGACGAGAACTCGGTGTGGGTGTTCTCCGGCGGATCCACCATCTTCACCGACGAGATGGAGGGCATGGACAAGGTCACCCAGGACAGCGAAGGGGTGCCGGGAGCGACGGAGGCCGAGGACCGGTTCGGCGCGTCCGTGGCGGTCGGTGACGCGGACGGCGACGGCTGCGACGAGGTCGCGGTCGGTGCGCCCGGCGAGACCGTCGACGGTGTGCGGGGCACGGGCTCGGCCGTCGTCCTCAAGGGCGGCTCCTCCGGTGTAGCCGGGGGCCGTTCGTACCACCAGGAGACCAGCGGGGTGCCGGGCGTCGCCGAGACCGGTGACCGCTTCGGGTCCACGGTCCGCCTCAAGGACATCAGCGGGGACGGCCGCGCGGACCTGTCCGTCGCCGCGTCCGGCGAGGACATCGGCTCGGCGGCCGACGCGGGCGCCGTCACGGTGCTGCGGGGCTCGTCGCCGTACCCGACGACGAGCGGCGCGACCTCGTTCAACGGCTCGGACTTCGGCCTCCCCGGCGCGGGCATCTCGTTCGGTACGTCCCTGCGCTGACGGCCCCGTCCCCGCCCCTGCCATCATGTGGCTGTAGTCAACTCATGGGACGGGCGGGGGCGTTGTCGATGGGGACATGTCGATGGGGGCGTTGTTGATGCCGGGTCACATACGAAGAAGCGGCGGGGTCGTCCTGTGCGCGGTGCTGCTCGCCGCCGCGCTCACGGCGTGCGGCAGCGGTGACGGCGGCGACGGGGGCGGTGCCCACCGGCCCGTGACCGTCGCGGGAAAGCAGCAGCGGAGCGCGCCGTTGCCGGTCCCGCGCGGCAAGGGCAGCAAGCTCCCGAGCGACTTCAACGGGGACGGCGCCCCCGACCTCGTCCTCGACGACCTCGCCCACGACGGGCTCGGCGACGACCCCGGCATCGGCATCGTCTACGGCAGGAAGGGCCACGGACTCGTCGACGGGACCCGGCAGTTGCTGACCCCGGCGAAGTACGCGGCACGGACCAAGGGGCGGGCCCCGGCGACGTTCGCGTCGGAGGCGAGCTGCGACCTCGACCGGGACGGCTACGCCGACCTCGTGGTGTCGACGGACCCGCCGTACGACGGCCAGGGCATGCCGCCGGTCCCGCTCCAGATCCTCTTCGGCTCGCCCACCGGGATCTCCGGCAAGGGCGTCACGCTGAGGATCCCCGCGCGGGCCAGGTTCGGCAACGAATGGCCCGACCAGCCGGTCTGCGGGGACTTCGACGGCGACGGCAGGAACGACCTGGTGGTGCACGCGAGCGGGGGGCGGCTCAGCGTGCTGCCGGGCCCGTTCACGCGCGCGGGCGCCCCGCGCGGCGCCACCGGCATCGCGCAGCCTGGCGGAAACGTTCCGACGGGCCCCGCCGCCGACCTGAACGGCGACGGCGCCGACGACGTCATGGTCCGCGCCCACGCGGGCACGGCACGCTCCGCCGTCGCCCTCGGCGGCCCGGACGGCTTCACGAAGGGCGCCACGTACCCGGCGGGCACGGATGCCGCCCTCGGCCGCTCCGGGGCGGCGGTCCTCACCAAGGACGGCCTCAAGCTGTACGCGCCCGGGGGCACGGCCACCCGCACCGTCCGGGTCACCGGGGACCGCCTCGCCGCGGCGGACCTGAACGGCGACGGCCGCATGGACCTGGCCGTGTCGGACGCCTCGGACCGCGTGCACCTCGTCATCGGCACGGGCAAGCCCCGGCGGGCCCCGGCGAAGGGCCACGTGATCGCGGTCGCGGACTACGACGGGGACGGCCGCGACGACCTCGCCCTGCAACACACCGCCGCCACCACGGACAAGGTAACGATCCTCTCCGCAGGCCGAACCACCCCTCAACCCCCCTTCTCCACAACCCTGTTCACCCCCTGACACCACGAGGCTCCATATGGAGCCCCTGCGCCGCTTGAGCAGACCTCTCAAGCCCCTGCGCCGCTTGAGCAGATCTTCCAAGCCCTGCGCCGCTTGAGCAGGCCTCTCAAGCCCCTGCGCCGCTTGAGCAGACCTTTCAGCCCCTGCGGCGCTTGAGCAGATCTTTCAAGCCCCTGCGGCGATTGAGCAGGCCCGTCCGGCAGGACTTTCGGGAAGGGGCGGGGTGGGGCAGACGAATAGCCCCGCCACCACGTACAACCCTCCCGCCCCATGAACAGTCTCCTGTTAGCCGACCGCAGGCCAACGCCGGACACAACTCCGGCCGAACGCCAGTGAAACGGCACCCCGTTGACGGGACGACCCCCAGCCGTCCCCTTCTCGCAGGAGCCAACCGAATGGCCAAGCACAGACGTACCCCCGCCCCGTCCAAGGCCGGCCTCCGCCTCGCCATGGCCACCGCCACGGCCGCCGCCCTGACCGGCGGGCTCTTCGTCGCCACGGCGGGCACCGCGACCGCGGCCACGCCCGGCGTCGCCGCCTCCGACGCCGACTTCAACGGCGACGGTCTGGCCGACGTCGCCACCTCCGCACCGCTCGCCTACGTGGCCGGCCACGCCGGTGCCGGACAGGTCAGCGTCCTGTACGGCGGCGGCAAGCACACCACCATCAGCCAGAACTCCACCGGCGTGCCCGGTGCGGCCGAGGCCAACGACGGCTTCGGCTCCGCCACCGCCTACGGCGACTTCAACAGCGACGGCTACGACGACCTGGTCGTCGGCACCCCCGGCGAGGACGTCGGCACCGACAAGGACGGCGGCACCGCGGCCATCCTGTGGGGCTCCGCGAACGGCCTGAACGGCGGCAAGACCGGCAAGACGCTCACCGACCCGCGCGCCTCGAAGCACGACGCCTTCGGCGCCCGCCTCGCGGCCGGCGACTTCGGCGACGTCGGCACGGACCAGATCGCCATCGCCACACCCAACTCGGCCACCATCGCCATCGGTTCGGTGAGCGTCGACGAGACCTGGCGCACCACGACGGCCCCCGTGCAGAGCGGCACCGCCGGCGTCGGCATCCACAACCTGCACTCCGGCGACGTCAACGGCGACAACATCGACGACCTGCTCGTCAACGGCTTCGAAGCCGACTCCGACATGGGCTGGAACGCCAACTACTACCTGCCCGGGTCGACCAGCGGCCTCCAGCCGTCCGCCGCGGTCAAGCTGCCCGCCGGCGTGATCACAGACATCGGCGACGTCGACAGTGACGGCTACGGCGATGTCGTCATCGGCCTGGAGTGTGACACCGACTCCGGCGTCCCCGGCGCCCAACTGGGCGGCGCCGTCAAGATCGCCCACGGCTCCGCGAGCGGCCCGGTCGCCTCCACCGTCCAGACCATCGACCAGGACACCTCCGGCGTCCCCGGCGGCGGTGAGACCGGCGACGACTTCGGCGGCGAGCTCGACCTCGGCGACATCAACGGCGACGGCCACCTCGACCTCGTCGTCGGCTCCGTCGGCGAGAACCTCGCCGGGGTCGCGGACGCGGGTGCCATCACCGTCCTGTACGGCAAGGCCGACGGCTCCGGCATCACCGGCGCGGGCGCCAAGCTCTACAGCCAGAACACCCCGGGCGTCCCCAACTCCGATGAGAAGGACGACAACTTCGGCTCCGACGTCCACGTCGACGACCTCAACGACGACGGCCGCGGCGACGTGATCGTGGGCGCCCTGGGCGAGAACGGCGGCAACGGCGCGGTCTACGCCCTGACCTCCAAGGCCGACGACACCCTGTCCGGCTCCGCCGGCACCTACGTCTCGACCCTCGGCATCTCCGGCTCCGGCACCCCGCTGCTCGGCGCCAACTTCGCCGACTGACGCACCCTCCCGGGCATCCCCTAGGGGATGTCACAGCTCAGCCGCAATGCCGGGCCCGAACCCCGGGCCCGGCATCGTGGTCCCGGAAACCAGGTACGTTCGAGTACGTGGCTGGATTCAGGAACGGACGCGGCCGGGACAACCGCGAAGCGCCCCAGGGGCCCCCTCCGTACGCACCCCCTCAGCAGCAGCACGGGTACGGACAGCAACAGCAGCAGCAGTGGCCGCAGGCCAACGGTGGACACGCCGGACAGCGCGGGCACGGTGAGCCGGAGTACTTCGGCGACCCGAACGCGCCCCGCGCCCACGACCCGTACGCGGCGAACAACCCCGGTCACACCCAGGCGTTCACGGTGAACCCGGACGACGGGGCCCCGTACGCGTACAACCAGGGCGCCACCTACCAGGCGGGCGCGGCGGCGGGCCCGGCCGGGCCGATCGGCCCCCGCCTGCACTGGAAGCCGCTGCTGTCCGGGATCGTGCTGCGCCCCTCGGCCACGTATCTCCAGATGCGCGACTACGCGATGTGGGGCCCGGCCCTGATCGTCACGTTCCTCTACGGGCTCCTGGCGATCTTCGGCTTCGACGGCGCCCGCGAGGACGTCATCAACGCCACGATGTCCTCGGCGATCCCGTACGTCCTGACGACCGGCATCGCGATCACGATCAGCTTCTTCGTGCTCGGCGTGGTCACCCACACCCTGGCCCGCCAGCTCGGCGGCGACGGCGCCTGGCAGCCCACGGTCGGCCTGTCCATGCTGATCGGCTCCCTCACGGACACGCCGCGCCTGATCTTCGGCATGTTCCTCGGCGGCGACGCGATGTTCGTCCAGCTCATCGGCTGGGCGACGTGGATCGCGGCGGGTGCCCTGCTGACCACGATGGTCTCCAAGTCCCACGACCTGCCCTGGCCGAAGGCGCTCGCCGCCTCGGCGATCCAGCTGATCGCACTGCTCTCGATCATCAAACTGGGCACGTTCTAGGACGCGCAACGCGAAAAGGGGCCCCAGGGGCCCCTTTTCCGTGTGCGGCGGCTCAGGCGTCGAGAACCTGCCCGTCGCGCTTCACGACCGGCGGCTCGACACTCCACGGGAAGTTGATCCACTCATCGGTCCGCTTCCACACGTACTCGCACTTCACGAGCGAGTGGGACTTCTCATAGACGACGGCCGAGCGGACCTCCGCCACGGTGTCGAGGCAGAAGTCGTGGACGAGCTTCAGCGTCTTGCCGGTGTCCGCGACGTCGTCGGTGATCAGGACCTTCTTGTCGCTGAAGTCGATCGCGTTCGGCACGGGCGCGAGCATGACCGGCATCTCCAACGTGGTCCCCACCCCCGTATAGAACTCCACGTTCACCAGGTGGATGTTCTTCACATCCAACGCGTACCCGAGCCCACCGGCGACGAAGACGCCGCCGCGCGCGATGCTCAGGATGATGTCGGGCTCGTACCCGTCGTCGGCGACGGTCTGCGCGAGCTCGCGCATCGCGACCCCGAACTTCTCGTACGTAAGGTTCTCGCGCTCGGGGTTCACGCCGTCACTCATGTCGCTGCTGCTCACACCTGGGTCCGATGGAAGTTGAGGAAGGAACGGGAGGCGGTCGGCCCGCGCTGCCCCTGGTAACGCGAACCGTAGCGCTCGCTGCCGTACGGGAACTCGGCGGGTGAGGACAGCCGGAACAGGCACAGCTGCCCGATCTTCATGCCCGGCCACAGCTTGATCGGGAGCGTCGCGAGGTTCGACAGCTCCAGCGTCACGTGGCCACTGAACCCGGGGTCGATGAACCCGGCGGTGGAGTGCGTGACGAGGCCGAGCCGCCCGAGCGAGCTCTTGCCCTCGAGCCGCGAGGCGAGATCCTCGGGCAGGGAGATGACCTCGTACGTCGACGCGAGCACGAACTCGCCGGGGTGCAGGATGAAGGGCTCGTCACCCTCCGGCACCACCGTCCGCGTCAGCTCCGCCTGCTCGACGCTCGGGTCGATGTGCGGGTACTTGTGGTTCTCGAACACCCGGAAGTAGCGGTCGAGCCGCACATCGATGCTCGACGGCTGAACCATGGATTCGTCGTAGGGATCGATCCGGACCCGTCCGGAGTCGATCTCGGCCCGGATGTCCTTGTCTGAGAGAAGCACGTAGCGAGGATACGCAGAGCGCGCGTGCCCACCACAATCGGCGGGCCCGCGCGCTCTGTCGCTGGTGCTTGCTCTTACCGCTCGTCCGGTCCCACAGGAACGGCGTGCCGAAGTCGCGCGCACCGCGGACACCGAATAAGCCGGCTTGGACCGAGACGGTCCGCCTGCTGCATCGGGAACGAAGCGGTGCTGAACACGTGCCCTTCGGCACATCGGACGACGGTGCGATCCATCGAGTCCATCAAGTCCCGGAGTCCCTTCCCCACGGAGCCATTGGGCCAGTTTCCTGACCGACGACGAAAGGCAACATTACGGGATGAAAGGGACGCCAATCCAGGCGGCACCCCGAGGCGAATCGTCCTCGGCCGGAATCCCCACCGTACGCCCCAACTCCCCTTACCCGCAGTCACTTCCGCCCCGCACAACGCAGCCGGGCCCCGGGGGCTTCGACGCCCGGGGCCCGGCATGGGGTACAGTGTCGCCAGTACGGATCGCCTCAACGGCCGTACCGCGCGGGTGTAGTTTAATGGTAGAACATAAGCTTCCCAAGCTTAGAGCGCGAGTTCGATTCTCGTCACCCGCTCCATCAGCTCAAGCAGCCAAGGCCCAGGTCACCGACCGGGGCCTTTTTGCTGTCCGCATCCGATCAGTCGTCGCGTGCCACATCCGTGCCAGAAGCATGACGGCATGGCGCCCCCATCCGAACCCATGACGGTCTCAAGCTCACCGACGCACCGGGTAGCCAGTCAGCGTGCCTCTGTCGCCAGCTTGAGGCCGAGGCCGACCAGGACACCAGCGGAGATCCGGTCCAGCCACCGCTTCACCCGCTGCCGCAACAGAAGTCGCCGAGCCTTCGAGGCCGCCCACACCAGCGGCGAATACCAAAGGACGCCCACGGTGAGGTGAATGGCCACCAGGAGGAACCCCCACGCACCCGAGGACGGGCCGTGTGGCATGAACTGCGGCAGCACACTCATGTAGAACACGCCAACCTTCGGATTCAGAAGGTTCGTCACCATGCCGGCCCGAAGCGCCGCCAGCGCTCCCGTCGTCGCCGGAGCTTCGTCCTGCTCGCCCACCGCCGCTGCGGATCGATTACGCGGGAGCGTCCTCCACAACGCCGAACCGCCGAGCCACAGGAGGTACGCGGCACCCAGGACACGCACCACGTTGTAGGCGAGCTGCGATGCGGTGAGCAGTGCGCTCAGGCCGACGATGGAGGCAGTGCCCCAGGCCAGGCAGCCGAGCGTGATCCCGGCGATCACCGTAAGTCCGGCGCGACGCCCGCCGAGCATCGTGTGCCGCAGTACGAGCATGGTGTCGAGCCCCGGAGTCATCACTCCCAGCAGTGCGACAAGCATCCACCCCAACAGTGAAGCACTGGACATGCCCAACCCCCCTATTTTTCCGCCGACTTGAACCGAGCGCGAGTTCGATTCTCGTCACCCGCTCCACCAGAAACCCCCAGGTCATCGACCCGGGAGTTCTTTGTTGTCTGGACCGATTCAGCGCTCGCGCACCATCTCATCCAGGCCGGCCGCGAGCGGTGCCGTCAGCGCCATCGACCCGACCAGCAGGCCGAGTACCGCCGACAGCATGCCAAGCAGACGCAGGCGTGTGAGCCTCCGTCCGCTTCCGGGTCTCCACCAGCTCCGCTGCGCCCGTTATGGCACGCCATCCGATTGACGGCCTATCAGGCATTTCGCCCGCCCGGCGGCACGGCTCAGCCGGACAGTGCCCTCCCGTACGCGCCCTCGCTCTGCCGCACCCCGCTGCAGTTGGTGGCCGCGTCGTCCGTGTCCGTGCCCGACTCGCACGGCGCGTCGCGGAACGTCGCCCACGTCGAGACCCACGCGATGCCCTTCTTCTCCGCGAAGGTCCGCAGCTGTGCCGCGTCCGCGAGCGTGAACGTCTCGCCGTCGATGTCGTTCACGCCGAGCATCGAGGTGAGCGCCATGCCGCGCCAGGCCTTCTCGTCGGAGAGGCCGAAGACCTTTTCCAGCTGTGTGTGGGTGGCCTTGGCCGCGGTGCGGGCGTAGTCGCTCATGTCCCCCTGGTAGGACTCGCCGTAGTTCATGGTCATGATGTTGACCGTGGAGACCTGGACGGACTGATTGTTGGCGGCTTCGAGGAGGTCGACGCTGTCGTCGTCCAGGCCGGAGGGCATCACGGGCAGTGTGAAGGTGACGTCCACGTCGCGCTGCTTCTGCAGCAGCGCGATCGCCTCGGCCCGCCGGGTGTTCGCGGCGGAGTCCTTCAGGGTGTCGCCCTCGATGTCGAAGTCGGCGTGCGTGGCGCCGCCCGCCGCGTCCAGCGCCTCGGCGTAGGCGGCGGCCAGGTCGGACGCGGTGTCGCAGGTCGTGGCGAGCTCGCTGCCGGAGGCGCCACCGAAGGAGACGCGGAGCGTGCCGTCGGAGGAACTGAGCTTCTTGATACGGGAGGTGACCCCGGCAGCGTCGATCTTCGAGTGCCCGCCCCAACTGGGCGTGCAGCCCGTGCCGTTGGCGACGACGAAGGCGAGGTTGTACGCGTCGGGAGAGCCGGCCGAGTCGGTGGCGTAGGCGGTCGAGGCGCTGACGTACGGGGCGTAATCGGTGTCGGAGGGGGCCGCGGACCGGGTCGCGGACCGGGTGTCGGACGACGTGGCGCAGCCCGCGCACCCGAGCACGACCAGGGCCAGCATTCCGGCGGCGGACTTCAGCGGAATCGGCATACGGAGAACCTCGCACCCGAAACTGTGCCAACCGGCCTTCTCCACCCAGGGATTGCACAGACAAGACCAGGCACAACGACCGATACTCCCCCAGTCGCCCAGGCCTCTGACAGTCTTCTCCCGATCTCACGGACAGCTGACAAGAAACGCTCAGCACCGGCAACAGAAGCCTTCCTACGCTGCACGGAATGCGCCCCGATGTCGTTCTCGAAACCCCTTCCGCAGGTCGCGGTCGTCGCCGTAAACCCCGCCGCACTCCTGTCGACGGCCCCGTGTTCGTCGACTCCTCCGGCCGCAGAGCACGGCTGCTGCGCCGCTTCGGTATCGCCGTGTGCGTCGGCTGCGCGGGCTACGTGACGCTGCTGTGTCTCGCGTTCATGGGCGTCGGCATCCCGCTGACCTCCTCGGACCTGCTGCCCTTCGGTGACGCGGGCAACGGCGACCGGGCTCCCGCCGGGCCCCGGCTCGGGGCGCCGAACGGCACGGTTCCGGACGCCCCGTCCGCGACCCCGTCCTCCTCCGCCTCCATCAGCGCCGGGCAAGGGGGCCCGGCCCAGTGATGTCCCCGACGACGAAGACGCCCTCCGCACGCAGCCGGCGGCACGCCAACCCGAGCCGGATCGCTCGCATGCGAGGCCGGGCCGCGGCGCTCCAACGCCCGCGCACCCTGCTGGCGTTGACCCTCCTGCTCGCGCTGACCTGCGCGCTGCTGCTCGACGGCTACGTACGCGGCGAAGTGTTCAACGACAAGCGGGTCCGCGACGGCGCCGCCTACGACCAGGTGTCGGAGTCCACCCTGGAGTCCGGTCCGATCTGGACCTCACGCAACGGGAAGGTCCAGTCCGAGTCCGTCCCCGACAAGACCATCGTGCTCACCTTCGACGACGGCCCGAACGCCCAGTACACGTCCAAGGTCCTCGACATCCTCGACGAGAACGACGTGCCCGGCACGTTCTTCCTCGTCGGCTCGATGGCCGCGCGCTACCCGAGCCTGGTGAAGCAGACGGTCGACCAGGGCAACGAGGTCGGCATCCACACGTTCTCGCACGTGGATCTCTCGTACCAGTCCGACGCACGTCTCAAGCGTGAGCTGAAGCAGACCCAACTGGCGATCGCGGGCGCGTCGGGCGTCACCACGACGCTGTTCCGTGCGCCGTACTCGTCCGAGACCGACGCCATCGACAACTACAGCGTGGGGATCTACAAGAAGGTCGCCAAGCTGGGCTACACCAGCGTGTTCATCGACACCGACAGCGACGACTGGAAGCAGCCGGGCGTCAAGAGCATCGTCAAGACGGCCACCCCCAAGTCCGGCGAGGGTGCCTCGGTGCTCTTCCACGACGCGGGCGGCGACCGTGACCAGACGCTGAAGGCGCTGCCGCAGTACATCAAGAAGATGAAGGCCAAGGGCTACACCTTCACCACGGTGAGCGGCGCCCAGGCCATGAACCAGCAGGCGCGGGCGAAGGCCCAGGAGAAGGCCGACGCCAAGGCCGCCGGTGCCGAGGCAGGGGGTGCCAAGGCCGTGGGTGGCGGTCCGAACGGGATGCCGGGCGCCCGCGAGCAGGACCTCGACCCCACCTCCACCGCCGTCGAGCAGTCCGCCATGCACCAGGCGACCGGCTCCACGCTGTACGTCGGCAAGTCCCTCATCGTGGCCACCGCCATCGCCGAGTGGACGATGCCGGTGCTCTCCGGATTCCTGGCCGTCGTCGGCGTCGCCGTCATGGCCCGGTTCCTGCTGATGCTGGTCGTGGCCCGCCGCCACTACCGGCAGCGCAACGAGCCCTCCTTCTCCTGGGGGCCGCCCGTCACCCGCCCGGTGAGCGTGATCGTGCCCGCGTACAACGAGAAGGAGTGCATCGCGAACACGGTGAACTCGCTCATGGACAGCACCCACCCGATCGAGGTCATCGTCGTCGACGACGGCTCTTCGGACGGCACCGCGGACATCGTCGAGTCCCTCGGCCACCCGAACGTCCGCGTCGTCCGGCAGGAGAACGGCGGCAAGCCCGCGGCCCTCAACAACGGTGTGCGCCATGCCTGTTACGACATCGTCGTGATGATGGACGGCGACACGGTCTTCGAGCCGGACACCGTCGCCAAGCTCGTGCAGCCCTTCGCCGACCCCGAGGTGGGCGCCGTCTCCGGCAACGCCAAGGTCGGCAACCGGGACACGCTCATCGGCTCCTGGCAGCACATCGAGTACGTGATGGGCTTCAACCTCGACCGCCGCATGTACGACACACTGCGCTGCATGCCCACCATCCCGGGCGCCATCGGCGCGTTCCGGCGGGACGCGGTGCTCGGCGCCGGCGGGATGAGCGAGGACACGCTCGCGGAGGACACCGACATCACCATCGCCATGCACCGGGCGGGTTGGCGCGTCGTGTACGAGGAGCACGCGCGGGCCTGGACGGAGGCGCCGGGTTCGTTCAAGCAGCTCTGGTCGCAGCGCTACCGCTGGTCGTACGGCACGATGCAGGCGCTGTGGAAGCACCGGAAGTCCCTGACGGACAAGGGGCCTTCGGGACGCTTCGGACGAGTCGGGATGCCGCTGGTCGTCCTCTTCCAGATCTTCACGCCGGTCTTCGCGCCGCTCATCGACGTGTTCACCGTCTACTCGATGATTTTCGTCGACTTCCAGGCGTCACTGTTGGCGTGGCTGGCGGTGCTGGGCGTCCAACTGGCCTGCGCAGCCAATGCGTTCAAGCTCGACAAGGAGAAGTACCGCTACCTCCTGATGCTGCCGCTGCAACAGTTCGCGTACCGGCAGATGATGTACCTCGTCCTCATCCACTCCTGCGTCACCGCCCTGACGGGTGGCCGACTGCGCTGGCAGAAGCTGAAGCGCACGGGCGAGGTCGGGACGCCGACGGCCGGTACGGGAGCGGGCCGGTGATCGAGGACACTCCGACGCGGGAACTGCGCGCGGTGAGCGGGCCGCCGGCTCCCGTGAGCGCCCCGACTCCCGTACGGGACCGGTACTTCGACGCCCTGCGCGCGGTCGCACTGGTCCGCGTCGTCACGTACCACTGCTTCGGCTGGGCCTGGGCGGGTCTGCTGTTCCCCTCCATGGGCGTGATGTTCGCGCTCGCCGGATCGCTGATGGCCCGTTCGCTCCAACGGCCCGCGCTCTCGGTGATCCGCAGCCGGATGCGGCGGCTGCTCGTGCCGTTCTGGGCGTGGGGCGCCGTCGTCGTGGCGGCGATGCTGGTCCATGGCTGGATGCCCGGCTGGCGGATCGTCTACTGGGTCGTCCCCCTCGGCGATCCGCCGGGCAACGCCTGGGGTGAGCAGGCCTGGGAGATCCTCTGGTACCTGCGCTGCTACCTGTGGTTCGTGCTGCTGTCGCCGCTGCTGCTGCGGGTGTTCCGGTGGGCGCCGGTTCCTGTCCTGCTGGCCTCGCTCGTGCCGATCGCGTTCTTCGACGACGCCGGGGGCGTCACCGATTTCTGCATCTTCGTCTTCTGCTGGCTGCTCGGATTCGCGCACCGGGAAGGGCTGTTGGAGCGGTGCAAGCCGACGCCGGTCGTGCTGTTCTCGCTGGCCGCGCTCGCGTTCGGCGGCTGGTACGCGTTCGCCCACCAGGGCGAGTACGGGACGTACGACCTGGACGATGTGCCGCTCGCGCAGGCCTTCTGGTCGGCCGGGTTCGTCACGCTGCTCTTCTACGCGAAGGTGCTGTGGCGGATCGACTTCGCGTGGCTCGCCCGGTACCGGCGGCTCGACCGGGTCGTCACCGTGTTCAACGCGCGGGCCGTCACGATCTACCTCTGGCACGAGATCGCGCTGATCCTCGCGGTGCCGCTCGTTGACACGTTCTGGAACGTGCCGGCGTTCGAGAGGTGGCTGCCGCTGGAGAGCCAGTGGTTTCTGTTCGGCGTCGGGTGGCTGCTGATCGCTGTCGCTGTGCCGATGTGGGGGTGGGTGGAGGACGTCGCGGCGAAGCGGGCGCCGCGGCTGCTGCCGTAGGCGTCTCCTACGCCACGGGGCTCCGCCCCGGACCCCGCGCCTCAAACGCCCGCGGGGCTGAAAGAATGGGGCTCCGCCCCGGGCCCCGCGCCTCGAGCGCCGACGGGGCTGGATGTGCTCAATCGCCGCACGGGCTTGATGTGGCCGTACCGCCGAAAGGGGCCGGTTCACCTGGGCCACGAGCCCCCGGGCCTACCCGGCAGTTCCGGGTGTGCCAAGGGGGCGGTCCGGCCCTCGTCCAGGAACAGCACCCGGTCCGCGTACGGGGCCAGTGTCAGGTCGTGGGTGATCAGGATCGTCGTGCGGTCCCGCATCAGGTGGCGCAGCGGCTCCACGACGCGGTGGGCCGACTCCGCGTCGAGGCCCGTGGTCGGCTCGTCGAGGACCAGGACCGGGGAGGGCCTCAGCATGGCGCGTGCGATGGCGACGCGCTGGAGCTGGCCACCGGAGAGCGCCGCCGTGCCGGGGGCGATCTCCGTGGCGTAGCCGTCGGGGAGCGCGGTGATGAAGGCGTGCGCGTCGGCGTCCCGTGCCGCCCGCTCGACCTCCGCGTCGCTCGCACCCGGGCGGCCCGCCGCGATGTTCTCGCGGATGGTGCCGTGCAGGACGTGGGTGCGTTGCGGGAGCAGGGTGATCCGGTCGCGGACGTCCGTGAGCGACAGTTCGGGCAGCGGAACCCCGTCCAGGCGGACGACTCCGGAGGTCGGGTCGTAGAACCGGACGAGGAGCTGGGTGAGCGTGGACTTGCCGGCGCCGCTGGGCCCGGTGACGAGGACGAGTTCGCCCGGTTCGGCGGCCATTGTCACGTCGTGCAGTGCGGCTTGGACGGTGTCCGGGTATTGATGGGTGACGTGGTCGAGGGTGATGCGGCCTGGATGAGCACATTCAAGCCCCGCCGGCGCTTGAGGCGCGGGGTCCGGGGCGGAGCCCCGAGGCGTGGGAACCGCTGGGTCCGACACCGCCGGGCGCGCGTCCAGGATCTCCGCGAGGCGGCGCGCTCCCGCCGTCGCCGCCGTGAGCGTGAGTCCGAGCTGCCCGAGGTCCCGGACGGGTGGATACAGGTAGCCGATGAACGCGGCGAAGGCCAGCAACTGGCCGAGGGTGAGGCGCTGTTGGGAGATCTCCCACGCGCCGAGCCCGATCACCGCAAGCACGCACACCGTCTCGACGACCTGGACCAGCTGCTCGTACATCTCGGTGGCCCGCGCCCCGCGCACGGACGCGCGCATCCAGTTGCGGGCCTCGGTGGCCAGGCGCTGTTCCTCGGCGCGGTGCCGGTTGTAGGCCTGGGTGAGCTCGATGTTGCCGAGGGACTCCTCGACGACGGAGGTGATCGCGCCCTCGGCGGCGCGTTCGTCGCGGGCCGCGCGTCCGATGCGGCCGGAGAAGCGGCGGGCGGCCAGCAGGAACAGCGGGGCCAGCACGAAGGTGACCAGGGCCAGGTCCCAGCGCAGCCAGAGGGCAGCCGCCCCGTAGAAGAGAGCGGAGAAGACGGCGGACACGGTGCCGACCACGCCTGACACGACCATCTGCTCGATGGCCTCCACATCTCCGGTGAGCCGGGACACGAGATCGCCCCGTCGGTGTTTTCTGAAGAAATGCGGCGGCAATTCCTGGAGGTGTGAGAAAACTTTCGCCCGCAGCCGCATGACAAATCTCTCGGCGGTCCATACGGCGAGCGAATTGCCCGCGTATCCGACGAGCGCGCCGACGGCGGCCGCGCCGAGCCAGGCGAGCGCGGGCCCCCAGAACGCGGACGGCGACCCGGCCTGCAGCGCATGGTCGGTGATCTCCGCGAACAGCAGGATCGCGGCGGTCTCGGCGAGCGCCGCCACGATCACGCAGCCGACGATCACGACGAGCCGCCCACGGTCACCCCGGGTCAGTGGCCAGAAGCGCCGGAACGCCTCCGTGATGTCACGTGTGCCGCGCATGGACAGGGTCAACTCCCGGGCAGGAACCGGACAGGGAAGAGCAGAGGCGGGGCCGCCGGAAGGGACGGCCCCGCCACGCGGGGTGGGGGACGGGTGAGCGCTTGCCGCCGACCGGACGACGCGTGGCGGGCGCCGGGGGGGGGCCCGTAGTGGGCAG
>NZ_JBEOVM010000059.1:0-41823 GCF_040295505.1 Streptomyces sp. NPDC002790
GTCAACGTGCGCAACCGCGCACGCTCGGCGTGGGCATTCGTCACCATGCCCGTCCCCTCACCGGCACGCAGCCGCTGAGGAGAGATGCGACCCGTAACCGCCCTGTCGTAGGGGGCAGTCGGGAGCGCGACAAGGTGTGAACGAACCGAGCCGTACAAGCTCGGCCGTTCACGGCCGAGAAGGTGACCAGCTACTCCGAAGCCGCGACGCTCGAATGGCGCGGCTATGCCACCGTCTCCGCCGTGGCGACGCTCCGAGCCAACGACCGGTGAGCAAGTTCCTTCAGGAAGACCCTGGTTGCCCTGGTCGCCCAGTCAGTTGCCTTAGTTGTGCTCCTCGTCGATGGTGACGGCGGTGCCGTTGTCGAGATCGACGACCACCCGCACGCCGCCCTTCTTCGCCGCGGCCTCGAGCTCGTCCTCGGTGCAGGGCTTGTTGTCGCCGTTCTCGCCGCAGATCCAGCCGTTGCCGTTGATGGTCGTGTCGGTGGCGGTGAAGAAGGAAGTGGTGTTGCCGTCGTTGTCGAGGGTGTACTTGCCCGGGGCCAGGTAGCCGAGTTCCCCGGAGCTGAGCTTGCTCGGCTTGTCGGTGTCCGAGCCGCCACCGCTGCTGGAGTGGTCCTCGACGATGCTGACGGCTATGCCGTTCTTGATCTTCACCGTGGCGGAGACGCCCTTCTTGGAGGCGGCCTCGAGCTCCTGCTCGCTGCACGGTGTGGCGGCCTGGCCCTCGGCGTCGCCGCAGATGACACCGGCACCCTGGATGTCGGTGTCGGTCGAGGTGAAGAAGGCCTGCTTGGTGTCCTTCTGGTCGGAGACGGTGTACTTGCCGGGCGCCAGGTAGGAGACGTTGCCGAACCAGGTGCCGCTCACACCCTTGCCCTTGGACGCGCTGCCCGAGCCGCTGCCGGCCTGCGACTCCGCGTTGCCCGCGGAAGCCGAACCGGTGTCGCCGCCCTTGTCCTTCGTGTCCGACGCCGCGTTCGACGACTCGGAACCGCCCGACGCGGCGCTGTCGTCCGCGCCTCCCTGGCAGGCCGTGAGCAGCGTGGTCGTGGCCATCAGGGCGGCGGCGGTGAGGACGGCCTTGCGGCGGTGGTTGCGGAGCATGATGTGGTTCCCCCGTTGTTGTACGGATGTGCGGATGGTCGATCGGCCGGGCTGTGTGCCCTTCGCTGATCTTGAGCTTGCCTGATCGGATGTGTTCGGGGGAAGCGCAGTTACGAGGTGATGACGATCTCGGCGTGTCCCTGAGACACCGGGCCGACCGACACCGCGGCCTCGTCAGGCGTGGTGGGACGGTTCCGTGGCCGAGGTGCGCTCGCCGACGGTGAAGGCCGTACCGGCGGCGGGCACTCCGACCTCGTGCCAGCTGAACGGGATGCCGCGCGCGGTCTCCAGGTCCGGCCCGTCCATCAGCTGGAAGTGCAGATGCGGCTGCGTGGAGTTGCCGGAGTTGCCGCAACGGCCGAGCAGTTGGCCGGCGACGACCTTGTCGCCCGCCCGGACGTCCAGCGAGCCCCGTTGGACGTGTCCGTACACGGCGTACGTCGCTTCGCCCAGGTCGAGGACGATGTGGTTGCCCACGACCCGGCGGCTCCCGCCGAGCGTGCGGAAGACACCCTCGATGAGCCAGAAGTACAGCACTCCTGCGAGGGAGCTACGGCTGAGGTGGTCACGCTGGCCGTCCTCGGCGTGCACGACGGTGGCATCGGCGACCGCGTACAGCGGTGCCCCGAAGGCGGGGTAGTCCCGGTTGCGGTGGGCGACCGGCCAGAACCACACGGGGGCGGGACGAGCGGGCCCCTCCGCCGGCTCCGCCGCGATGTCGATGGCGTAGGTCTGGGCGAGGTGGTGCGTTCCGTGGCTCGGCACCTTGTCCGCGGGGCTGTTGACGGCCGACCAGCGGCCGGTGACCGGGGGTGCGACCTCCACCGGCGCCGGCGGCCGGGTCTCGATTCGATGCCGGGCGGAGCGCGAGGTCACCAGGCCGATGCCGATCGCGCCGAGTGCGGGCAGCCAACTCACCCAGTAGTTGTAGGGAAGTTCCATGAAGAATCTGACGACGATCTGGGCGAAGAAGACCAGCCACAGCGCGTATTGGATCCTGGCGGCGACCTTGCGTCGGTCTACGGACATGGTTCCCCCTCGTACGAAAAGTGGTCAGGTCACGGGGCGCGCGGCGGTGAGTGCCACCAGCAGCGGCACCGCTCGGCCCACAGGCACTTCGTAGCGGCCGCGCTCCGGAGTGTGGAGCCAGCCCGCACCGGTGAGTTGGCGCAGGTGGTGGTAGATCTGGCCGGTCGTGCCGATGTCCTCGAGCGACGCCAGTTCGGCGGCGGTGCGCAGGCCGCCGAGGATCTCCCGCAGCAGCCTCAGCCGCACCGGGTGGCCGAGCGCGGCGAACGACTCGGCCACCTCTGACCAGTCGTCGTCGAACAGCGTCTGGGTGAGCACGCCGTACTGCCACTCGTAGCGGTGCCCCGTCGGCACACGTACCGCCCCGGTGAACAGGACGGCTCCGTCCGTGTCCTGCGTCACCGGGTGACGCTCCTTCAGCGCGTCGAGGGCCCACAACTCGCCCTCTCCCACGACCGGCGCAGCAGGGGTCACGCTCTCCAACTGCGCCAGGCGTCGCTCGAGCTCGGAGACACGCTCTTCCAGATCCATGGCACGAGATTACGTAATTATGTAATCCCGTGCAAGCCGTATCGTGCCGCGCACGGTCCTGGCCCCCTGCGCGGGCTCAGCTGCCGAACACCGCCTGGGCGAGCCGCTCCTGCGCCTTCATGAAGGGTTCCGCCAGGGTCATTTCCGCGTCGTCCACGTAGTTGAGCGCGGCGGTCAGGGTCCTGCTGCCGTCGGCCGTGCTGTACATCAGGGCCGCGTGGCCGCTGTGGCCGCCGTTGTGGAACAGGAGAGTGTCGCCGCCGGGGCCGGTCTGCTGTACGCGCAGGCCGAGCCCGAAACCGCTCTCCGGGTGCGGCGTGCTCATCTCGGCGAGGAGCGGTGCGGGCAGCAACTCGCCGCGGGCCAGTGCGGAGATGAAGGTGTGCAGGTCCTCGGTGGTGGAGATCATGTCGCCGCCGGCATCGACCCAGGACGGGTTCTGTCGGGTGACGTCGACCGTGTGCGGCCGGCCGGAGTCCTCGTACCGGTAGTAGGCGTGGGCGTACGGCTCGGGGATGTCCTGCGAGGTGCCCGGCACCACCGTGCCCGTCAGGCCGAGCGGCTTCAGGATCCGCTCTTGTGTCACCTCGGCGCACGGGCGGCCGGTGACGTTCTCGACCAGCAGCCTGGCCAGCACGTAGTTGGTGTTGGAGTAGCTCCAGCCCGCCCCCGGCTCGAACCGCGGCGGCTTCGACAGCGACAGCCGGGCCAGGTCCCGCGGGCGGTACGTGTCGAATCGCTTGTCCACCCATTCCTTGCCCGCGATGGTCGAGGGGATCCCGGGGACCACGGTCCCGTCCTCGGAGAACTCGCCGGTGTGGTTGAACACCCCGCTGGTGTGCTGCAGCAGCATGCGCGCCGTGATGCGGTGGTCGAGGTCGAACTCGGGGAGGTGGTCGACGGCCGGTGCGTCGAGGTCGACCTTGCCCTCGGCCACCAGTTGCAGCACCAGCGTCGCGGTGAAGGTCTTGGTGTTGCTGCCGATGCGGACGTGCCCGTCCGCCGGGGGCTTGTCGTCGCCGCCCAGCTCGGCCGCACCGGCGGAGGCGCTCCACGTGCCCCGCTCGTCGTGCACCCGCAGCTGCACTCCGGTGATTCCGGAATCGACGATCTCCTGGAGGAGGCCGCGCAGGTGCGGTCGGCCCGGCTGGGCGGGGGAGTCGGCTGTGGTGCGCGGGGGCTGGCTCATGGTCGTCTCCTACGTGTGACGTGGTCTCCGGAGCCGTTTCCGAAGTGGTAGTACGGCGAGCCTGGTGCCTGCCCTAAGGTCAAGGTCAAGGTCAAGGTCAAGTGCGAGTCTTGACGGGGGAGTTGGGGACGGATGCGTGCCAAGGGTGGGCTCACCATCGGTCAGGCGGCGGCCTACGCCGGAGTCACGATCAAGACCGTGCGCCACTATCACCGGCTGGGACTTGTCGCCGAGCCGGAGCGGGACACGTCGGGCTACCGGCGCTACGGCTCGGCCGAACTGCTCCGGCTGGTCCAGGCGCGGACCCTGGCCGGGGCCGGAGTGCCGCTCGCCGAGGTCGGCGAACTGCTCGACGCGGGCACCGAGCGGTTCGCCGCCGCCCTGGACGACGTTCACTGCCGGCTCACCGACCAGATCGAGGACCTGGTCGCGCGCCGCGACACGCTGCACCGGATCGCCCACGGGGACAGGGCCCTGCTGCCCGACCGGGCGTGCGCGGCCCTTGACCGTATGGCCGAACTCGGCTTCAAGCCCGAGTACGTGGCCACGCAGCGAGAGGCGCTGGTGCTGACACGCGCGGTGGTCCCGGAGATGTTCGACGCCTTCCTGACCCGGCTCGAGCGCCTCCTGGACGATCCCGGGCACGTCGAGCTGACCAAGCGTGCCTGGGACGCGACTTCCTGGCCGCCCGACGACCCACGGCTCGACGAACTCGCGTCCGCGCTCGCCGAGAAGGTGCTGACCGACCGCGCGCTGCTGGCGGCGGGGACCGGACTTCAGGGCCGATCAGACGGCGCGGCCCGGTACGAACTGGTCAACCACCACCGGGAGGACGACGCGCCCGCCCTCGCCCGGCTGAACGCGTTGGTCGAAGCGCGGCTGCACGCGGCCGGTGTTGACTTCCCGCAGCGGTAGAGCGGTAGAGCGGTAGAGCGGTAGAGCGGTAGAGCGGTAGAGCGGTAGGGCGGTAGGGCGGTAGGCGGGCGTCGACCTGTGATGACCGTCATACCTGGAATGCGGTGCTACGACGGGGCGTTGGAGGGTTGAGTGCGCGCTGTATGTGCGCGCATTCTCCTGCCGGGCCACTCAGGGCGCTCATCAGGGCGCTCAACGCCACCGCCTGGCCCATGACTTCTACCGACTCTTGCGAGGTACACCCCCACATGAGCCAGCCAACAAACGTCGAGCGCGTGGACGCGCCCGACGACGGCGGCAGTTCGGCCGCCCCGCCCGCGGGCGGGCCTCAGGCGCGCGCAGGCGTCCTGATCGCGGTCCTCGTCGCCTCCGCGTTCGTGATGATCCTCAACGAGACGATCCTGAGCGTCGCCCTGCGTGACCTCACCGTCGACCTCGGGGTCTCCACGACGACGGTGCAGTGGCTCACCAGCGGCTTCCTGCTGACGATGGCCGTGGTCATCCCGATCACCGGCTTCCTTCTCGAGCGCTTCTCCGCGCGCCGGATCTTCCTGGCCTCGCTGACGGCGTTCAGCACTGGCACCCTGATCAGCGCCCTTGCGCCCGGCTTCGGCGTGCTGCTCACCGGGCGCGTGGTGCAGGCCTTCGGCACCGCCGTCATGATCCCGATGCTGATGACGACGGTGATGCGCCTGGTCCCCGCTGAGCGCCGCGGGGCGATGATGGGCACCATCACGATCGTCATCGCGGTCGCCCCGGCCATCGGCCCGACGGTGGGCGGCGCGGTGCTGTCCTCGCTGAGCTGGCGCTGGATGTTCTGGATCGTTCTGCCGCTGTCACTGACGGCTCTGGTGATCGGCGCGATATGGCTGCGCCTGGACAGTGAGACCCGAAAGGTGCCGCTGGACGTGCTGTCGGTGGTGCTCTCCGCCATCGGCTTCGGCGGCGTCCTCTACGGCCTCGCGTCCATCGGTGAGTCCGGCGGCGGGGAGCACACCATCGCGCCGTGGATGCCGATCGTCGCGGGTGTCCTGTCCCTCACCGTGTTCGTCCTGCGCCAACTGCGCCTGCAGCGCCAGGACCGCGCCCTGTTGGATCTGCGTCCGCTGGCGAACCCCACCTTCTCCGTGGCCCTGTTGCTGTCCGCGCTGCTGTTCATGTGCATGCTGGGCGCGGCCGCGATTCTGCTCCCGCTCTACCTCCAGACGGTGATGGGGACGACCACGTTCGTCAGCGGCCTCGCCGTCCTCCCCGGCGGCCTGCTCCTCGGTCTCCTCGGCCGCCCCGTGGGCCGGCTCTACGACCGTGTCGGCGCCCGTCCGTTGGTGATCCCGGGCGCGGCCGCGCTGGCGGCCTCGCTGTGGCTGTTCTCGCTGCTCGGCGCGGACTCCTCGCTGGTGGCGGTCATCGGCATGCACCTGCTGCTGATGGGCGGACTCGGCCTGATGATGACCCCGTTGATGACGGCGTCCCTGAGCGCGCTCCCGGACCACCTGCACTCCCACGGCAGTGCGATCCTCGCGACGATGCAGCAGGTCGCGGGTGCGTGCGGTACGGCGGTCTTCGTCACGGTGGCGTCCCTGGCATCCGAGGCCGCGTCCGGTGCGCCCGACGCGAGTGGCCTGAGCGCGGCGTTCATCCTCGCGGGCGTCATCGGCCTTGTGGCGTTCGCGACCTCACTGTTCTTCGGCCGTGGCACGCGCTCTTCCGGGCGCCCGTAGCCGAATCGGGGGGGCGGGGGCCGGGCTGGGAGTGACCCCATCCGTGGGGTTCAGGACGCGCCCCCCGCCGCAGCGTCGTCGACCTTGAAGTCCATGTTGACCTTGTCGCCGTCGACCGACTTCGCGGTGACCGTCATGCCCAGCTTCCCCCCGCCGTCGGTGAGTTCGCAGCGGACGGTCGCGCCCACTTCGGCCTTGAGGTCGTCCTCGCAGGTGATGTCGTCGGGCTCCCGGCCGATCTGCTTGCCCAGGGCCGTCGAGGCCTGCTTGGCGACCTCGTCCTTGCTCACACTCTTCGATCCCACGCTCGCCGAACAACCCGCCGCGAAGGCCACCGCCAACAGCGCCCCTGCTGCTCGTACGGCGATCCGTCGCTGAGTCGACTGCTGCATGGAGGCTCCTCTTGGGTCAAAGACTGGTCACGTCA
Organism: Streptomyces sp. NPDC002790; assembly: GCF_040295505.1. Classification (NCBI taxonomy): domain Bacteria; kingdom Bacillati; phylum Actinomycetota; class Actinomycetes; order Kitasatosporales; family Streptomycetaceae; genus Streptomyces; species Streptomyces sp. NPDC002790. The sequence goes on from NZ_JBEOVM010000059.1 coordinate 6,922, forward strand.
AGCTCCGGGACGCGCAAGGTCGCCCCGTGGTTCCGGCCGCAATCTTTGCCCACGATGTCTTCACGATCGCAGTCTTCACGATCGCAGTGACGTCGCCCACCTGACTCTGCCGCCGGCCCCTCACGCGCGACGATCCGCTCGCCTCCGTGCGAAGTGGCTACGCGCCGCCACGCCCAGCAGTGCCGCGCCCGCCAAGCCGATCAGGAGCGCCGTCCACTCGGGCAGATGGGCGGCCCGTAGAAGGCCCGCGACACCAAAGCTCGTATTCCACCCCGCCTCGGTGGCCGCGGAGCCGAAGCCCTGAACCACCAGGATGGCGCCGAACAGCCACAACAACCCTTCACCTGAGCTGCGGTTCGACCTCTGGACCTGCTTCGTCATGGTGAGTTCCCCGTCTCCAGCGTCGACGCATCGTTGTGATGCGCTCGCATCACATCGTGCAGTGAAGTCGGATATGATGCAAGTGCATCGGAACAGGGAAGGGGAAGGCCGTGCCCAAGCAGGTCGACTACGAGGAGCGGCGCCGACGCATCGCGGAAGCGGTTTGCGCCCTGATCGCGTCTTCTGGCATGGAGGCTGTCAGCCTCCGTGACGTCGCTGCCCAGGCCCAGGTGTCCATGGGTGCCGTTCAGCGGTGCTTCCGCACCAAGCAGGACATGCTGCTCTTCGCCCTGGAACACATCACCCAACATGTCAGCGAACGCGCCGGCCGGCGCATCGCCGTCACCTCCACGCCCCAAGCCGCCTCGACCCTGCTCTCTCACACCCTGGCCGAACTCGCCCTGCTGGACGAGGAGTCGAGGACGCAGGCTCGCGTCTGGCTGGCCTTTGTCGCCCGAGCGCCCGCCAGCGAAGAGCTGGCCGCGGTACTGCACGAGACCTACGCCAAGCTCCACGACCTCGTCGTGTGGCTCATCCGCTACGGCCAGGACACGCAGGAAGTACGCCGGAACCTCGACCCCGACCTCGAGGCGCGAACACTCCTCGCCCTGGCCGACGGACTCACGGCCCACGTCCTGGCGGGCCACCACACCTCGACCGCGGCGCTGGCCATCCTCCAACACCACGTCGATCGCCTGCTCGAAGCCCCGCCCGCAGGCGGCTGACCCGGTGCAGTCGGACGCACCGGGCCATCAGGGGGTCACGGGAAGTGTCACGTGGTCTGTGCCTCGGCGCGCAGAGCGAAGAGGATCGTGGCCGCGTCCGCGGGGCGCGTGGGGCGGTAGCCGGTGAGGGTCTCGAAGCGGGTGAGGCGGTTCAGGATCGTGTTGCGGTGGCAGTACAGCTCGCGGGCCGCGGCGCTCGCCGAACCCGTGTCGCAGTAGGTGGTGACCGCCTCGACAAGGCGCTCACGCTCGTGCGGCGCCAGGTCGGTGAGACCGGCCAGCACCGTACGGGCCAGGACGGCGGCCGTGGGGCCGAGGCGGGCGACGGCCACCGGCATCCACACGTCCGCGAGGGCGACCGGCCCCGCGGCGTCAGGGGTCAACACCGAAGCGATGGCCTCGGTGATGCGCACGGTGTCGGGGATCCGCGCGAGACCCTGCGCCGTCGGGCCGAACGCGCACGCCACGTCCTCGAGCCACCGCGGGGGCCTGCCGTCCGCGCCGGGCGGCAGCGCGCTGATCAGGACGAGCATGCCGTGGTGCTGCTGCAGATGCGTGCCGCGGTCACCGAGGTGGGCGTCGACGGCCTCCCGTAGTCGGACCTGGGACTCGGGCGGCGCGATGGCGACCGTGAAGTCGTCGGTGGCCTCCACCTGGAGCAGCGTCGCGGCCTGCGCGAGAAGCTGCGGGTCGCGGCCGTCCGACGACAGGAGCCGTCCGATCAGCGTGGCCCGTTCCCGCGCGCGCTCGCGGTCCATCACGGCGATCTCGTCGACGTAGGCGGCATGGGTGTGGACCGCGTGGTACTCGACGGCCTCCCACACCCGCACCGCGCTCCGGGTCAGGTCGGGCAGACCGGCGGTGGGTGTGCGCTCCAGGAACTCGGTCCACAGCACCCGGAAGTCCGTGCGGATCGCCTGCATCAGCGCGTCCAGCGGCACGCCCTGGTGGGCGCGGCGGCGGCCCAACTGTTCGGAGGCGGCCAGCAGCTCCGGCGAGGTGGGCAGGTCCGCGATGATGCGCAGCAGGAGTTCGTAGCAGGTGCGGCCGATCCGCGTCAGCTCCGCCCGGTCGACGGCGCTCCGGTAGCCGTCGAACTGCGAGATCTCGTCGACGTAGCGCTCGACGAGGCGGTCCAGGTCGAGGAGGCAGTCGCGGACGAGGGCGTGCAGCGCCCGGGTCACCGGCTCGGACGCCCCGCGCTCCCGAGCCGCCTCCGCGGGTGCGGGCGGGGAGACGGCGGGGTCCGCGGCCGGCGGGTCCGTGGCCTTCTCCGCCCCCGCGGCGGTTCGCTTGTGCATCTGCCCATTATGGCGTCGTGAACCGTGAGCGGTCCACCACTGTTCGTAGCGCTGTTCACCAGGCATTCTGCTGATTGAGAGCGGAGCGCGCTCACCAAGGCCCCGGAAGTTCACTGGCCATTGCCCAATCGAAAGGGGCGGCGGCCCGGACCGGGCGCCGGCCACCGTGGGCCGCCGACCGCTCCTCTGCTTCGTCCGTGTTCGCCCGCCGCCGGCCCCCGCTCGTCCGGCCGCACCACCAGGCCTGAGGCTCATGATCGATCTGAAACTCACCAACGCCCGCATCCGTACCGTCGACGGCCGACGGCCCACCGCCCACACGCTCGGCGTGCTGAACGGCCGGATCGTCGGCCTGGACGACGACGTCGCACACCTCCCGGCGCGCACCACCGTGGACCTCCACGGCGCGACCGTCGTGCCCGGCTTCGCCGACGCGCACAACCACATGGCGTGGTTCGGACAGACCCTCGACGAGCTCGACCTGTCCGGCGCCGCCACCCTGGAAGCCCTCTACGACATGGTCGCGGCCCGCGCCGCCACCCTGCCCGCCGACGCGTGGCTGGTCGGCGCCGGATACGACGACACCGTGATGGGCGGACACCCGCACCGCGGCGCCCTCGACCGGGCCGCGGGCGGGCGCCCGGTGTGGCTCAAGCACCGGTCCGGCCACATGTGCGTGGTCAGCAGCGCCGTGCTCGACCGGGTGGGCGTGCTCGACGGCAGCGTGCGCGAGTCGGACGGCGGTGTCGTCGTCCGCGATGCCGACGGCAGCCCCACCGGACTGCTCCAGGAGCGCGCGCAGCACCTGGTCACCTCGCTCACCCTGCCGGTCTCCGTGGCGGGCCTCGCCGACGCGATCTCCAAGGCAGCCTCCGTGTACACGGCCGAGGGCCTCACCCACGTCACCGAGGCGGGCATTGGCCAGGGGCTCATCGGGCGCAGCCCCGTCGAGGCGGCCGCTTACCAACTCGCCCGCGAACGCGGCACGTTGCCGGTCCGCGTCGAGATGATGGTCGCCGGTGACAACCTCCACGCGCTCGCCGCGCACGAGTCCGACGGCATCACCAAGGGCATCGACCTCGGCCTGCGCACCGGCTTCGGCGACGACCGGCTGCGGATCGGCCCGGTGAAGCTGTGGCTCGACGGCTCCCTGATCGGCCGCACCGCCGCCGTCACCGAACCGCTGTGCGGGCACGGCCACCACGGCGTGTACCAGGACAGCCCCGACGACATGCGCGACCTGATGGTCGCCGCGCACCGGGCCGGCTGGCGGGTCGCCGCACACGCCATCGGCGACGAGGCCATCGACCTCGCCCTCGACGCCTTCGCCCGCGCGCAGGAGGCGCTGCCGAGGCCGGACGCCCGCCACCGCATCGAGCACTCCGGAGTCGTCCGCCCCGACCAGCTCGGCCGCTACGCCGAACTCGGCGTCATCCCCGTTCCGCAGCCGCACTTCCTGTACGCGGTCGGCGACACGATGGCCGAGGCGCTGGGTCCCGAGCGGATCGGCTGGCTGTACCGGCACCGTTCCTTCCTGGAGCACGGGCTGCGGGTGCCCGGCAGTTCGGACCGGCCGGTGGCCGCCGGCGCGCCGCTGCTCGGTATGCAGTCGATGGTCCAACGGCTCAGCCGCGACGGCCTGTTGCTCGCCGGTGACGAGCGGGCCACCGCCGAACAGGCGCTGCGCGCCTACACCCTGGACGCCGCGTACGCGAGCCACGAGGAGGACCGCCGCGGCAGCCTCACGCCCGGAAAGTACGCCGACTTCGTGGTGCTGTCCGACGACCCGGTCGCGGTCGACCCGTCCCGGATCGGGGCCGTCGAGGTCCTCGCCACCTTCGTCGAGGGTGCCTGCGTCCACGGAGCCGACTCTTTGAACGGCCTCGGCCCCGTGACCGGCGCCAGTGCCGACCTTCCCGTCCCCGCGCGGCCCAGCGCGTGACACCGCACAAGGAGCACCCCATGACGCAACTCGACCGCACGCGGGCCGAGGCGGACCAGGCGCCACCGGACGGGACCGGCCCCGTCGTCACCGGACAGGCGGCCGGACGCGTGGCCTTCGCCGCCTTCGTCGGCACGGCGCTGGAGTGGTACGACTACTTCCTCTTCGGCACCGCCGCCGCGATCGTCTTCGACAGCCAGTTCTTCTCGTCGCTCGACCCGGCGACCGCGACGCTCGCCGCATTCGGCACCTTCGGCGTCGGCTTCGCCGCCCGGCCCATCGGCGCCGTCCTGTTCGGCTGGCTCGGCGACCGGATGGGACGCCGCCCGGCCCTGCTCATCACCGTGATCAGCATCGGCATCGCGACCGGTGTCATCGGCCTGCTCCCCGGCTACGCGACCATCGGCCTCGCCGCACCGCTGCTCCTGGTCTTCCTCCGGCTGCTGCAGGGCGTCGCCGTCGGCGGCGAGTGGGGCGGCGCCGTCACACTCGCCGTGGAACACGCGCCGCCCGAGAAGCGCGGCCGGTACGCGGCGCTGCCGCAGATCGGCTCGCCCGTCGGCACGTTGATGTCCTCCGGCGCCTTCGCGCTGGTGCTGATGATGCCGGACGACATCTTCAACTCGTGGGGCTGGCGCCTGCCGTTCCTGTTCGCCTTCCCGCTGACCGCGCTCGCCTACTTCATCCGCCGCAAGGTCGAGGAGTCCCCGCTCTTCGATGAGCTGCTCCGCAAGGACCAGCGCGCCAAGGTACCGGCCGTCGAGGTGTTCCGTACGGCCTGGGGACGCCTCCTCGTGGCGATCTCCTCCGCCCTGCTCGGCGTCGGCGGCTTCTACCTGCTGACCACATTCGTCATCAGCTACGGCACCGGAACCCTCGGTCTGCCGAAGGGCCTTGTGGTCAACGCGACGCTCGTCGCGGCCGTGGTGGAGATCTTCGTCATCATGGCGATGGGCAGGGTGTCCGAGCGGATCGGCGCGGGCCGCGTGACCCTCTGGGGCGGCGTCGCCTCCGCGGTGTGCGCCTTCCCGGTGTACTGGCTCATCGACACCGGCAACCACTTCGCGGTGATCCTCGCCGTGGCGCTCGGCATCGCGCTCCTCGCGGTGACCTACGCCGTCTCGGGTGCCCTGCTGACCGAACTGTTCCCCGCGCATCTGCGCTACAGCGGGGTGGCCCTGGCCTACAACATCGCCGGTGCGGTGACGGGCTTCCTGCCCATGATCGCCACGGCTCTGCTGAACGCGGCCGGCGGTTCGGTGTCCTGGCCGGCCGCGGCGCTCCTCGCCGTGATCTCGCTGCTCACCGCGCTGGGCGGCCTGTTGGGCGCACGACTGCGCGTGCGCGACAACGTGCAGTAAGGACCAACACCTCGCCCCGTACGCCCCCTACGGCTGCTCCTCCCGCTTGATCCACTCGCTGCCGCCCAGCGGGTAGTCGTAGCCGGGGCGGCCGGAGTTGGCGCTCGTACGGAAGGCGCTGCCGGAGTTGTCGATGCGTACGGTGCCGTGGCGTGAGCCGCTCGACCAGTCCAGGGTCAGCTCCCAGCGGACGTCGTGCGCCGTGCTGTGCGCGTTCACGTAGAAGACCTCCGGGTCGGACTCGCTGACCTTGTACGGGAAGTCGCGCTGGCCGTTCTTGACGGTGACGGTGGGGCTGCCGTTGTCGAGGTCGATGTCGAACGACTTGGTCCAGACGCCGCCACCGCAGCCGACACCCATCGAGTAGTCGTTCCAGGCGAGCGGCGCCGCCTTGCCGACGACGCGTACGTGCAGATCCTCCAGGACCACCGTGTCGCTGCCCGTGCCCTGCACGGTGAGCGCGACGCGCTGCTCCCCGGAGGAGACCGCCCCGTACGCGTTCGCCCAGCGCACCGCGTCCTGCTCGGTCGCGGGCGGGCCGACCTGCTCCGGTTCGCTGTCGACCAGGAAGTGCTGGCTGCACGGGCTTTCGTAGACGTACGGGCGGGTGGCCACGTGGAGCGGGGTGGTGGCGCTGCCGGAGCCTGCGACCTTGGAACCGCCGGGCGCGGTGGACTTGCCGGGCCCCGTGGTGGTGGACGCGGAGGCGCCGTCCGCCGGCTTGTCGCCCTTCTTCTTGGCGCTCGCGGACGGCGAGGCCGACCGTGATGTGTGCGGGGTGCCGCCGTCGGTCGCGGCGGCGGTGGCACCGGCGGCCTGCTGCCGGTCGGCCGAGTCGCCGCGTCCGCCGGTGGACGGCAGGTTCACGGCGAGGACGACGGCCCCGAGCACGGCGGCCGCGGCCACGGCGGCGATGAGAGCGGTGCGGTTGCGTCGGCGCCCCGCGGGCTCGGCCACGGAGTCGGCCACGGACTCGACCAGGGGAGCGCCCGGGGGCTCGACCGCGAGGGCCGGCTCAAGCTCGGGAGTCGCTGGTGCGGCTGATGCTGCCGGCGCGGCCGGAGTCGCTGGTGCGGCAGACGCTGCCGGCGTGACCGGTCCCGCCCCTTGTTCCCCCTTACGCCCCCGGCCCGCGTCCGCCAGGATCCACCGGCGGTGCAGGTCGACCAGTTCCTGCGGCGTCGCCTTGCAGACCCGGGCGAGACGCTCGACCGGCGCGTAGTCGTTCGGTACAGCCGTGCCGTTGCAGTAACGGTGCAACGTCGACGTGCTCATGTGCAGCCGCTTGGCGAGCACCCCGTAGCTGAGTCCCGAACGGTCCTTCAGCTCTCGCAGCGACGACGCGAATTCGTCCGCCGCGCCGGCCCCCGGCCTCGTCCCCATATCCCCTGACACCCGTTCCTCCATCCCCCCCCCGCGTCCCATCCACGCATTCCAGGGGAAGCGTATTTCCCCAGGTCAGAGCCCATTTCGGCGTTCCAGTGTCCCCAATTCCCCGGCTGGCGTGGCAGTTGGGACGGATCACCCCACAAGCTGCAGTCATCCAAGCACCACAGCCAGCAAGACACCGAAAGGGCGCACTCATATGTCCAGCATCCGGAACTCCCGCACCCGTCTGATGACCGCCGCCGCGACCGTCGCACTCGCCGCACTCTCCCTGACCGCGTGCAACGACGGAACGGGCGTCAACGACGAGGGCGCGTCCGCCCCTTCCTCCTCCACCGCGTCGCCCACCGCCTCTGAGGGGCCCGCAGGCGACAACAGCGGCACCGGCGACAGTGGCACCGACCCCAGCGGATCCGGCGACAGCGACGGCGAGCCCGCCACGGAGGCCCCCGCCTCGAAGGACGCGGCGGCGACCCAGGCCCCCGCCGACTCCAAGGGCTCCGCCTCCACCAAGCTGGTCACCTGCACGGACACCAACACCAAGACGGTCGCGGCGCCGGTGAACCGCCCCGTCAACCACATGCTGCTCACCGTCACCAACACCGGCAGTACCGGCTGCTACCTCTACGGCTACCCGGCCGTGCAGTTCGGCGAGGCCCAGTCCGTGCCGCCGGTCATCGAGGACTCGCAGCCGCAGGCGGTCGTCACGTTGTCCCCCGGCGAGTCCGGCTACTCGGCCGTGAACCTGTCCTCCGCCGACGGTGGCGGCGAGGGCGGCCACACGGAGAAGAGCATCGCCGTCAACTTCCAGGGCCGTTCCGGCAAGGGGTCCGTGGGCACCTCGCACCCGGCTCTGCCCGCCAAGGGCGCCTACGTCGACAGCACCATCACGGTCACGTACTGGCAGCAGAACATGGACGACGCGCTCACCTGGTGACGGACGAACGTCGTCGAATCCGGCAGATGCGACTCAATGGTCGGACCTTACGCCAGTTGTGCCATAGTGAGGTTCCGATACAGCGAGCGGGTTGGGGAGGTGCCGACAGTGGCGGAATGGCGTCCGGTCAGGCAGTCGCGGACACATGAGCTCGTCCTGGAGAGCATCGAGGAGCAGGTGCTCGCCGGTGAGCTCAAGGCCGGCGACCGGCTCCCGCCCGAGCGTGAGCTGGCCCCGGTGCTCGGGGTCAGCCGGTCGGCGCTGCGCGAGGCGCTCCGGGTCATGGAGACCATCGGCGTCCTGGTGGCCACCGTGGGGCGCGGCCCGGATGCGGGCGCCCGCATCGTGCAGAACCCGGACGACGCTCTGGGCAGGCTGCTGCGACTGCACGTCGCGCTCGGCAGCTACAGCCTGGAGGATGTGATGGAGGCCCGGGTGACCTTGGAGCGCTCCAGCTTCGAGGCGGCTGCTCGTTCCGCGTACGAGGAACAACTGGCCGAAGCGGCGCAGATCCTGGAGCGGATGCGCGAACCGGGCCTGACCGTCGGCGAGTTCAACGACCTGGACACGCAGTTCCACGTCCACATCGCCCGCATCTCGGGCAACGACCTGATCTCGACGCTGACTTCCGCCGTGCGGGAGTCGGTGCGGACGCTGATCCTCAAGGCCGAAGAGGCCACCGGCGAGGACTGGCCGAGCACGGCCCGCGCGCTCAACGAGCAGCACACCGAACTACTGCGGCTGGTCCGGGCCGGCGAGGGCGGCCGCGCCGCCGACCTCGTCGAGGAACACATCCGCGGTTTCCACGGCACGCTCGTCGAGGGCGGCGGCCCGGCCGATCCGCGGTCCAGGCCCCGGGCCAAGAAGCGTTCCTAGGGCCGGGCAACGTTACGGCAGCATCCAGGACAGCGCCGGCAGCGACTGCAGGTAGACGAGGACGCACAGGACGGCCAGCATGCCGAGGCTGTAGCCGGCGACCTTGCGCAGCAGGATGCGCTCGCTGCCGGGTTGGCCGACGGCGGTCGCGGCGATCGTCAGGTTCTGCGGGCTGACCAGCTTGCCGACCACGCCGCCGGAGGTGTTCGCGGCGACGAGCAGCGTCGGGTCGATGCCGGCCTTCTGACCCGCGGTCTGCTGGAGTGTCGCGAAGAGCGCGTTGGCCGAGGTGTCCGAGCCGGTGACGGCGGTGCCGAGCCAGCCGAGACAGGGCGACAGGAGTGCGAAGGCGCCGCCGGCCGCGGCCAGCCAGGTGCCGATGGCCACGGTCTGACCGGACTGGTTCATGACGTAGGACAGGGACAGCACGGTCGCGACGGTGGCGATGGCGACGCGCATGTTCGTCACCGTGCGGCCCGCCGCGCGCAGCGCCATCCACCCCGTCATCGGGTACTGCCTGCTGCGTGTGACGCGGTAGATCAGGGTGACGAGCAGGCCGGAGAGGATCAGCAGGGTGCCGGGGTTGCCGAGCACCTCCAGCTTGTAGACCGCGCTGCCGGCCGGGGTGCCGTCGGGCGCGAGGAGTTCGCCGTAGAGGCCGGGCCACTGGAGTTCGATGTTCCAGTGGGCAAGGGCGGCGGGCACGTCGACGCCGCCCACCTTCAGCTTGGCGAGCGCGAAGATCACGATGACGAGCAGGTACGGCAGCACGGCGAGGGTGACGCGGCGCGGGGTGAGCCGCTCGGCCTCGACCCGGGAACGCTGGTCGTCGGGGGTGGCGGGCTTCCAGAAGCGGAGCATGAGCACGGCAGCGGCGAAGCCCGCGAGCGCGGCGACGACATCGGTCAGCTCGTACGCGAAGTGGCTTGAGCACCAGAACTGCGCGACGCCGAAGACGGCTCCGGTGACCACGGCGATCGGCCACAACTGGCGCACGCCGCGCCACCCGTCGACGAGGAAGAGCAGCAGCGTCGGGACGAACAGGGCGAGCAGCGGGCTCTGCCGGCCCACAACGGCGGCGACCTCGTCGGCAGGGATGCCCGTCAGGTTGCCGGCCGTGGTGATCGGGATGGCCATCGCGCCGAAGGCGACGGGTGCGGTGTTCGCGACGAGGACCGTGACGGCGGCGCGCAGCGGCGGCAGGCCGAGCGCCATCAGCATCGCCGAGGTGATGGCGATGGGGGCGCCGAACCCGGCGAGCGCCTCGAGGAGGCCGCCGAAGCAGAACGCGATGAGCATGGCCTGGACCCTCAGGTCCCCGCGGCCGACCGCGCTGAAGGAGCGCCGCAGGTCCTCGAAGCGGTTGCTGACGACGGTGAGTTCGTAGAACCAGATGGCCGCGACCACGATGAGCATCACCGGGAAGAGGCCGAAGACGGCGCCCTGCGTGGCGGACAGCAGGCCGAGGTCGACGGGCATGCCCATGCCGAACACGGCGACGAGCAGCGCGGTGAGCAGGGCGCCGAGCGCGGACTGCAGTGCGGGCCGCTTGGCGACCATGAGCAGGACGAAGAACGCGGCCAGCGGGACGAGGCCGAGGAGTGCGGTGCCGGCGAGACTGCCGCCGACGGCGTGCACGTCCGGGGTGAAGGCGGCGAGGACCGCCGGGGATGCTGAGGCCACGAAAAGTACTCCTCGTCGAGTTCCGGACCATGCGGGCTCAGGGGTTCGCGCCCACGGGGCGCGGTGGGGAACGGTCGCGGCTGCCGCCTACTGACCGTTCGGGTGCCGGCCGCTCCGGGCGGCGGGCGCGTCCAGTAGCGCACTCGGTAACACCCGATGTCAATGAGGTCCGACCAAATAGATGTCCTTCCCATACGGAGGGTGGCGCCTGGCCGGAGTTTGGAGCGACAGTAGTATGGTCGGACCGTAAATCGGATCGCGAGACTAGATCGTGGAGGTCCCCCTTGCGTATCGGACTCTTCGCCACGTGCTTGGGAGACACCCTCTTCCCTGACGCGGTCAAGGCCACGGCCGTCCTGCTCAGCAGGCTCGGTCACGAACTGGTGTTCCCGCCGGACCAGACCTGCTGCGGGCAGATGCACGTGAACACCGGGTACCAGCGCGAGCCCCTGCCCCTGGTGCGGAACTTCGCCGAGCAGTTCGGCGACGCCTCGATCGACGCCGTCGTGATGCCCTCCGGGTCCTGCGCCGGATCGGTGCGCCACCAGCACGAGATCGTCGCCGAGCGGTACGGGGACGCGGCGCTGCGCTCGGGGGTCGCGCAGGTCAAGGCGAAGACGTACGAGCTGTCCGAACTGCTCGTCGACGTGCTCGGCGCCGTGGACGTCGGCGCGTACTTCCCGCACCGGGTGACCTACCACCCCACCTGCCACTCGCTGCGCATGCTGCGCGTCGGCGACAAGCCGCTGCAACTGCTGCGCGCCGTCGACGAGATCGACCTCGTGGAGCTGCCGGAGGCCGACTCCTGCTGCGGCTTCGGAGGCACGTTCGCCGTGAAGAACGCGGACACGTCCAGCGCGATGCTCGAGGACAAGCTCACCAACGTGCGCGACACAGGGGCCGACGTGTGCACGGCCGGTGACGCCTCCTGCCTGATGCACATCGGCGGCGGCCTGTCCCGGATCCGCTCCGGCACCCGAACGCTGCACCTCGCGCAGATCCTCGCCGCCACCCGCACCACCCCGCACACCGTGGACGCCCCGGGCGCCCTGACGGAGGCCGCCCGATGAGCAACACCTTCCTCGGCATGCCCTCCGCCCCGCCGCGCGCCCCGTACGGGGCGGGGAACCTGCGCGGCGACCAGAAGTTCCCGAAGGCCGCCCACACCGAGCTGCAGAACGAACAGTTGCGCGGCAACCTACACAGGGCCACACACACCATCCGCACCAAGCGGCTCGCGGTCACCGCCGAGCTGCCCGACTGGGAGCAGCTCAGGACGGCCGGCTCCGCGATCAAGACGGACACGATGAACCGCCTCCCCGAGCTGCTGGAGCAGTTGGAGGAGCGGGTCACCGCGGCAGGCGGCACCGTCCACTGGGCGCGGGACGCGGTCGAGGCGAACGAGATCGTGACCCGGCTCGTGGAGGCGACGAAGAGCAAGGAGGTCATCAAGGTCAAGTCGATGGCCACCCAGGAGATCGGGCTCAACGAGCACCTGGAGGAGCGCGGGATCCAGGCCCACGAGACCGATCTGGCCGAGCTCATCGTGCAGTTGGCACACGACAAGCCCTCGCACATCCTGGTGCCGGCGATCCACCGCAACCGCGACGAGATCCGCGAGATCTTCCTCGACGGCATCCCCGGAGTCGATCCGGGGCTCGACTCCGTACCGGAGCATCTGGCGGCCGCCGCGCGGGCCTATCTGCGCGAGAAGTTCATGACGACGAAGGTCGCCGTCTCCGGGGCCAACTTCGGCATCGCCGAGACCGGCACCCTGTCGGTCGTCGAGTCCGAGGGCAACGGGCGGATGTGTCTGACCCTGCCGGAGACCCTGATCACGGTCATGGGCATCGAGAAGGTGCTGCCCCGCTACCGCGACCTGGAGGTCTTCTTCCAGCTGCTGCCGCGTTCCTCCACCGGTGAACGGATGAACCCGTACACGTCGTTGTGGACCGGTGTCACGCCGGGCGACGGGCCGCAGGACTTCCACCTCGTGCTGCTGGACAATGGTCGGACCGCTGCGCTCGCGGACTCCGTCGGCCGTGAGGCCCTCAACTGCATTCGCTGCTCGGCCTGTCTGAACGTCTGCCCGGTGTACGAACGGGCCGGCGGGCACGCGTACGGGTCGACGTACCCGGGGCCGATCGGGGCGGTGCTCACCCCGCAGCTGGCGGGTATGCACGAGGCGAAGGACGACCCCAACTCCTCGCTGCCGTACGCCTCCAGCCTGTGCGGGGCCTGTTTCGACGCCTGCCCCGTGAAGATCGACATCCCTTCGCTCCTCGTCGAGCTGCGCCACCAGAACACCGAGCGCTCGGGGACGACGGCCGAGAAGCTGGCGATGAAGGCGGCCGCCGCGGTGATGTCCCGGCCGAAGGTGTACGCGGGCGCGCAGAAGGCCGCCGGGCTGGGCCGGGTGATCGCCGGGAAGGACCGGAAGATCACACACCTGCCGCCGCCGTTCGACGGCTGGAGCGCGACCCGGGACACCCCCGCGCCGCCGAAGCAGACCTTCCGCTCGTGGCTGGCCTCCGCCGAGGGCGAGGACACGCTGCGCCGGGCCGCCGCCGAGGGCGCGGCAGCCGCCGAGAACCCCGAGGAACAGCGATGACGACGACCCCCGGCACCGAGGCCGACGCCCGAACGACCGTGCTCGGCCGGGTCCGTGACGCTCTGACCCTCGCACCGAAGCCCGACGTGACCGTGGAACGGTCCTACCACACCGGGCGCACGCTGCCCGACGCGCAGCGGCTCGACCTGTTCGTCGACCGACTCGTCGACTACAAGGCCACGGTGGTCACCTGTACCGCCGACGAGACGTCCGCCACGATCGCACGGGTGCTCGCAGGACGCGGGGCCCGCACGGTGGGTGTGCCGGCGGGCCTGGATCCGTCCTGGCTCGGCGCGTTCGACGGCACGGTACGCGAGGACACCGCGGACGTGCCGGCGCCGCGACTCGACGCCCTGGACGGTGTGGTGACATCGTCCGCGGTGAGCTGCGCGGAGACCGGCACGATCTTCCTCGACGCCTCCCCTGGACAGGGCCGCCGTGCGCTGTCCCTCGTGCCCGACCTCCACGTCTGTGTCGTCGACCTGTCGACCGTGGAGGTCGGTGTGCCCGAGGCCCTGGCGCGGCTGGTCCCGGAGCGCCCGACGACCATGATCAGCGGCCCGTCGGCGACCTCCGACATCGAGCTGGAGCGCGTGGAGGGCGTGCACGGGCCACGCACCCTGGACGTGGTGATCCGCACCGACGCGTGAGGTCCCGCCGGGGGGTGCTGGAAGCACTCCCCGGCGGCGGCCGTGCGCTCAGCCGGACGTGGACGCGGTGGCGGGTGCCGGGTTGGTGAGCAGCTCGCGGCGCAGGCGAAGGACCTGCTTCGGGGCGTTCCAGCCGAGGACGGCGGACACCCGCCCGTCCGCCCGGTCCCGGTAGACGCCGGTGAAGCGATCGTGGTCCGTGTCGACCTCATGGGTCTCGAACTCCGTCTCGGGTGTGATGAGCCCGTGGACGACGATCTTGTGCGGCCCCTGGTCGGTCCAGAAGAAGGGCAACCACTCCAACTCCCGCTGCTCCTCCAGCAGATCCGCCGCGACCACGCGGGCCTGGTCACCCGCGTGCATCCGGTGTTCCAGGCGCAGGTGCCGACCGCGCTGCGGGTGGTACCAGGCCGCGACGTCACCGCAGGCGTGCACACCCGGCGCGGCGCGGCCGACGGCGTCGCACCGGACGCCGTCGGACAGGTCGAGCCCTGTGGTGGTGAGCCAGTCGACGTCCGGCGTCGAGCCGATCGCGACGAGGACCGTCCCGGCGGTGAGCCGCGTGCCGTCGTCGAGCAGGACCTCGAGGCCGTCACCGAGGGGGAGTTGGCCGTCGTGGTGGACCTTCTCGACGGTCGCCCCGGTGACGATCGTGGCACCGGCCGCGGTGAGCCGTTCCCCGGCGAGGGTGCCGACGTGGTCGCCGAGCCCCGGCAGCACGGTGGGTGTCGGGGTCACCAGCGTGACGTCGCACCCCAGACTCAGCGCCGTCCACGCCGTCTCCGTACCCAGGAACCCGCCGCCCACCACGACCAGCCGCTGTCCCGGACGCAGCCGCCCGGCCAGGGCCTGCGCGTCGTCGAGGGTCTTGAGTGTCACCGCCCCGGAGAGCTCCGCCGTATCCGGCAGGGTGCGTGGCGTGACGCCGGTGGCGACGACCAGGTCGGTGTAGCGCACTACTGTTCCGTCGTTCAGGGTGACCGTGCGTGCCACGAGATCCGCGGCGACGGCCCGGCGCCCCCGGTGCTCGGTGACATCGAGCCGTTCCAGAGCGTCGGGTGCTGCCAGCCGGAGCTGCTCGGCCCCTGCCTCGCCCTTGAGGAAACGCTTGGACAGGGGCGGCCGGTCGTACGGCGGGTGGTCCTCCGCGCCGACGAGGGTGAGGGCATCGTCGTAACCCAGGCGTCGCAGTTCCTCCGCCACGGAAAGACCGGCGGCGCCGGCGCCGACGATGACGATGTGCCGGCTCACTGGCCGTCCCACAGGATCGCCGCGGCCGGGCAGATCCGGCCGGCCTCCTCGACGCGGGGACGTTCCTGCTCCGGCGTCTCCTCGGAGAGGAGAACGGCGACGCCGTCCTCGTCACGCTGGTCGAACACATCGGGGGCGACCAGGACACACTGGCCCGCTCCGACACACTTGTCTTCGTCAATGGTGATATTCATCTGAGGTCCTCCTACCAGGCGACGGGGAACGAGCTGAGGCCGTGCACACGGCCGTTCGCTTTGACGTCGTACGGGCGCGAAGCGTCGGCCGCGCGCAGTGTGGGCACCCGCGTGAACAGGGTGCGGAACGTCAACTGCAGTTCCAGGCGGGCCAGCGCCTGGCCGAGGCACTGGTGTGTGCCGTGACTGAACGCGAGGTGTCCGCGCGCCTGGCGCCGCACGTCGAAGACATCCGGATCGTCGTAGGCGGCCGCGTCCCGGTTCGCCGAGGGGAGGGAGATCAGCACGCCGTCCCCGGCGCGGATGGGGCAGCCGCCGACCGTGATGTCCTCCGTGACGGCGAACTGCCGGGGGTGATGGGCGACGGACAGGTAGCGAAGCGTTTCCTCGACCGCCTCGGCCTGCGCCGCCTCGTCCCCGGCGAGGAACAGGTCCCGCTGTTCGGGATGGCGCAGGAACAGTGCCGTACCGAGGCCGATCATGTTGCCGGTGGTTTCGAAGCCCGCGACGAGGAGCGTCATGGCGATGGTGATCAGTTCCGGCCTGTCGATGGTGCCGGGCACCAGCAGATCCCGGGTCAGCTGCGTCAGCACGTCGTCACCGTCGGCGTCGCGAAGCTTCTCGTCCACCAACGCGTCGAGATACGCGGCCAGTTCACCCAGGGCGGTACGTACGTCGGCCGGGTCGGCGTGACCGGCCAGCGCACGGGTGGCGGCGTCCCGGAAGAAGGTGTGATCGGCGTACGGCACGCCCAGCAGCAGGCAGATGACCCGGGCCGGGATGGGCTGAGCCACCAGCTCGATCAGGTCGGCGGACGGGCCTGCCCGCAGCAGGTCGTCGACTGCCTCGTCGACCGTCCGCTGGATGTCCTCGCGCAGGGCGTTGACGCGCTTGACCGTGAAGTGTCGCGCCAGGCGGCGGCGTTGGACCAGGTGGTCGGGGTCGTCGGTGCGGATCAGGCTCTCCGTCCCGTCGTCCCGCTGCTGGACGTCACTGGGACTGAACAGGGGGAATCCCGGGTGGTCGAGCCGGGCGGAGACGCTCGGGCTGGACAAGACGGCCTTGGCGTCTTCGTAGCGAGTGATCAACCGCGGCTGGGCCCCTTCCAGGGCCTGGGCCCGCGGCAGACCCTGAGCGGCGCGAAGTTCGGCGAACTCGGCCGGCGGGCTGAACGGGCAGGCGCGCTCGGTTGGATAGGTGACGGCGGGCTGTCCTGCGGACAGGTCTGCGCTCACGCATTACTCCAATGCTCATGTGTGGGGGAGAGCAGGGCACCACTTGATGTGCATCATGCAATATAGTTTCATCATGCACATCAATTGCATCATGCACAAGCCGAGGTTGTCGGAGCGCGGGGCAGTCGTGCGCGATGATGGAGCGACGCGTTGACGCAGGAAGGGCAGAGGCATGGATGAGCGGGAGCGCCGACTCGACGATTTCGAACGGGAGCTGACGCTCCTGTCCCGCCACTTCGTCTCCTCGCGCGGCCCCCGCGCAGGCCTGACCCTGGAACGCTCCGCCTACGTTCTGCTCACCCGCCTGCAGGCCGGCGAGCCGCTCACGCTCAAGGAGCTGGCACACACCTTCCAGCTCGGCATGTCCACCATCAGCAGGCAGGTCGGAGCCATGCTCGACAAGGGCCTGGTGGAGCGCCTCCCTGACCCCGATGGCGGCATGGCACGCAAGTATCGGCCCACCCCCCTGGGTCTTGACCGACTCCGGGTCGACCGGGCCATCAACCTCGAGGGCGCCGCACGCCTCATCGACGCCACGCAATGGACGGACCAGGCGACGCGTCAGTTCCTGACCCTGCTCGGCGAACTCAACAGGAGTATCGAACAGTTGGAAGGGCTGCCGTTGAACCGCTCGGGGCAGGACGCGAAGGGCTGACGCCGGTTCCCACCTGAACCAGTCCCCACTCGTACGCGACGATCACGGCCTGTGCCCGGTCCCGGAGCTCCAGTTTCGCGAAGAGCCGGTTGATGTGGGTCTTCACGGTGTGATCCGTGATGGTGAGGCGTCCCGCGATCTCCGCGTTGGACAGCCCTCGTGCGATCAGCGTGAGCACCTCCGCCTCGCGCGTCGTGAGCTCTCCCACGGAGTGGGCCGGAATCCGTGACGCGCGCGCATGCACGAATGTGCTGATCACCCGCTTGGTGATTTCGGGCGAGAGCAGGGCGTCGCCGGCCGCCACCACCCGTACCGCGTGCAGCAGTTCGGGGAACGTGGCGTCCTTGAGGAGGAAGCCGCCCGCTCCGGCCGCGAGCGCGTCGTACACGTACTCGTCGAGGCCGAAGGTCGTCAGCATCAGCACCTTGGTCGTGCCGTCGGAGGCGGCCAGGATCTCGCGGGCCGCCTCGATGCCGTTCTTGTTCGGCATCCGGATGTCCAGGAGCGCGAGGTCGGGCCGGGTCTCGGCGGCGATGCGCACCGCCTGCGCCCCGTCCCCGGCCTCGCCCACGACCTCGATGTCCTCCTGGGTGCCCAGCAGGTTCACAAAGCCGGTGCGGACGACCGCCTGATCGTCGGCGACCAATGCCCTGATCACACCCAACTCCTTCTCCGCGTCCATCATTTGGCCTCCCAGGGAAGCTCTGCCTCCACCAGGAACCCTCCGTCCGGGCCCGCGCCCGCGGTGAGCCGGCCCCCGACCAGGGCCGCCCGCTCCCGCATCCCGGTCAGACCGTGGCCCGCACTGGAGCCCGGACCGGAACCGGGTCCCGGGCCGTCGTCGTGAATGCGCAGGGTGAGCAGTCTGTCCGCGCCGTAGTCGATCTCCACCACGGTACGGGCGCCGGGCGCGTGCTTGCGCGCGTTGGTCAGCGCCTCCTGGGCGATCCGGTAGGCGGACAGCTCCCACACGGCGGGCAGCGACACCCGCGTGCCCGTGACCCGCAGCTCGGCCTCGCCACTCACCACCCGGTGCTGCTCGACGAGTTCGGCGAGATGGGAGAGCGTCGGCTGCGGCGCGGTGAGGGCGGTGTCGCCCTGCCCCTGGGAGGTGCGCAGTACGCCGAGCAGACGGCGCAGTTCGGCCATCGAGGAACGGGCGGTGTCGGCGATCTGCTGGAAGCCGTCCCGGGCGTCGGGGGTGAGTCCCGGGGTGGTGTACGTGGCGCTCTCGGCCTGCACGGCGATCATCGACACCGAGTGCGAGACGATGTCGTGCAGCTCACGGGCGATGGCGGCCCGCTCGGCCTCTGCGGCCTGCTGTCGCTCCATCGCGATCAACTGGCCCTGCGCCAGGTTCCGTTCATTGCGGGTCTCCTCCCGGGAGCGCACCGCGTCACCCATCATCACGGCCCCGAAGATGACCACGGTCAGCAGGAGCGACTCGGCGAACAGGCTCAGGGAATCGTGCTCCCACAGCGCGGGCACCGGCAGGTTCATCCCGGCCCATGTGTTGATGTGTACGAGGTTCACGCACAGCGCCCCGAGTGCACCGCCCGCGACGGTGATCGCGGGGTGCAACACCCGGTTACGGCCCAGGGTGTAGCAGCCGATCAACCCGCTCACCACGATCGAGACGTACAGGTTGACGTCCCCGGCGAACCCGATCAGCCCCGCGGCCACAGTGAGCACGGTGACCGGCGGGAACGACCGCCGCCACACCAGCGAGGCGGCGGAGACGAGCACCCCGATCGTGGTGGTCACGGACCCGGGAAAGAAGACCAACTCCACCACGGCGCCGACGGTCTGGGCGCCGCCGGTGACCCAGGGGTAGGCGGGTGCGGCGATCCAGGCGCGGAACCGCTGCTGAAGGGGCGTACTCATACGTCCATGGTCCAGGTCGGCGCGGGCAAGCGCGTCACCGCACGGGTTGAGGTCGGCGGCGGATGTCATGCCACGGGTTGAGTCACAGGTGCGGAGCCACGGTTGACGCCCTCCGGCCCGCGGATTCGTAGCGTCGACGGACATGACCAGAAGCCTTCAACGGTACGTGCGGCACATCCTGCCTGCGCCGTATGCGCGGTACGAGCCGTACGCATGGGCCGCGTGTGCCGTCGCCGCGCTGGGCCTCGCCCTGGCCTCGGATCTGCGGCCGCACCAGGTGTGGGGCGCGGCGGCGGCCGGGGGCTACGCGCTCGCGGCGGTCCTGGCTTGCGACGCGCGCTCCCGCCCAGCTGCCCGGCCGGTCGCGGTGGTGGGGGCCGTGATGGTGCCGCTCGTCTGGCAAGTGGCGGCGGGGCTCGGGCAGTTGGAGCTCACGGTCGTCGAACGGTCGGGGCATCTCCTGTTCACGACGGGCAGTCCGTACGTCACCGATCCCGTGGCCGTCGCCGACTTCAACCCGTACCTGCCCGGCATGGCGCTCTTCGGTGTGCTGCCGGGTGATGCCCGCTGGTGGCTGGGCGGCACCTTCGTGGTGTGCCTCGTCGCGGGCGGCCTGTACCGGGGGTGGTTGTTCGCCTGCCCGCTGGTCGCGCTGCCGCTCGCGGTGGGTGGAGTCGACCTGCCGGTGGTCGGTCTGATGTGCCTCGGGCTCGTCCTCGCCGAACGGGGCCGGCCGGGCCGGGCGGGCCTGGTACTCGGCGTCGCTGCCGCCCTCAAGTGGACGGCCTGGCCCGCGTTTCCCGTGGTGCTCGCACTGATCGCGGCGTGCCAGGGCGGGCGGCCCGCGCTGCGGTACGCGGCCGTGGCGCTCTCCACCACGACGGCGGCCGTGCTGCCCTTCGCCCTCATCGACCCCGCCGGCTTCTACCGAAACGTCGGCGCCTTCCCACTCGGCCTGACCGACACCACCTCGCCCGCCGCGAGTCCACTGCCCGGGCAACTGCTCGCCACGTACGTCCCCGGAGGCACGGTGATCACGCTCACGCTCCTCACGGTGAGCGCGCTCCTGCTCGCGGTGTCGGTGATGGTCCGACCACCAAAGTCCGCACGGGCGGCGGCTGTCCGGCTTGCCCTCGGCCTGGGCCTCGCCATCGCCCTGATGCCCGCGACGCGCTTCGGCTATCTCGTCCATCCGCTGGTGCTCGGCGCGACGGCGTACGGGGCACCACGGCGCCGCGCCACCCTCACCCCCACCACGGACACCAGGGAGAAGGCCCTCGCATGAGCCGTACGCTGATCGTCACCAACGACTTCCCGCCCCGCCAGGGCGGCATCGAGACCTTCGTCCGCGAACTGGCCGACCGTTTCCCGCCCGACGAGGTGGCCGTCTTCACCTCGACGCCGGCTGCGACACCGACACCGACACTGACGCCGACGGCCTCGGTATCCGACGAGACCTTCTCCTACCCGGTGATCCGCCACCGGGGACGCACCCTCCTGCCCACCCCTCGAGCCACCGCACACGCCGCGTCCGTGGCCCGCCGGTACGGCTGCGACCGCGTGTGGTTCGGCGCGGCAGCGCCCCTCGGGCTGATGGCGGGCCGCCTGCGGGCGACGACGGACATCCGTACCGCCGTCGCCACCACACACGGCCACGAGGCGTGGTGGGCCCGCACCCCCGGCGCCCGCGGCCTGCTGCACCGCATCGGCACACAGGTCGACGCCGTGACCTGGCTGGGCGCGAGCACCCGTCGGCCGATCGAAGCGGCCCTGGCTCCCGGCACCCGCACCGCACGTCTGGTCCCCGGCGTGGACACCACGGCCTTCCGCCCCGGTCTGGACGGCGGCCCGGTGCGGGCCCGCTACGGTCTGGGCCGGCGGCCAGTGATTCTGTGCGCCGCACGTCTGGTGCCACGCAAGGGCCAGGACACTCTGATCAGAGCCCTGCCCTGGATCCGCAAGACCGTCCCCGACGCCATGCTCCTCCTGGTCGGCGACGGACCGTACGCCGCCGCACTACGCCAACTCGCCGTGACGGAGGGCGTCTTGGACGCGGTCGTCTTCGCGGGCGGCCACCCCCACCACACCCTCCCCGCCTTCTACGCCGCCGCCGACGCCTTCGCCATGCCCTGCCGCACCCGCATGCGCGGCCTGGAGGTGGAGGGCCTGGGCATCGTCTACCTGGAAGCCGCCGCGTCCGGACTCCCCGTCCTGGCAGGCGACTCAGGCGGCGCCCCGGACGCGGTACGCGACGGCGAGACCGGCCATGTCGTCGACGGCCACTCGGTGGCGGCGACGGCGGACCGACTCACCAGACTCCTCCGCAACCCCGAACTCGCCCACAGCATGGGCGAGAAGGGGCGCCACTGGGTCCGGACGGAATGGACCTGGTCCCACTCCTACGCCACGCTGGCCGGGATGCTTCAGCCTGGGGAGTGGCAGGGGGAGTGAGCGCCGCCGGACCGCGGCTGAGTCCCGCCTGGTTCCGTGGAGTTGTGTTCAGCGGTGCCGGGTGTGTCACCCCACGAGTCCCTTCGTGAGGGTCGCCCGGCGGCGGAACAGGTCCTCGGCCGCGGCCTGCGCCTCCAGACGTACCTTCTCCGTGTCGACGGAGCGCACCGTCCCGCCGTCCACGAGCAGTTCACCGTCGACCCACACCTGGTCGACGTCCGCGGCGGACGCGGAGAACACCAGGTGGGGGACGGCGTTGAAGTCGTCGCCGTGGAGGAGGGGAGTGGTGTGGAGGCGGCGCAGGTCGACGGTCACCACGTCGGCCCGCTTGCCCGCCTCCAGCGAACCCGTGACGCCGTCCAGGC
Source organism: Streptomyces sp. NPDC002790 (assembly GCF_040295505.1). Lineage (NCBI taxonomy): Bacteria > Bacillati > Actinomycetota > Actinomycetes > Kitasatosporales > Streptomycetaceae > Streptomyces > Streptomyces sp. NPDC002790. The sequence goes on from NZ_JBEOVM010000059.1 coordinate 28,810, forward strand.
CCAGGGCGCGGGCGCCGTCCCGGGTGGCCATGTCGAGGATGTCCCACGGGTCGCCGGTCGTCGGGTCGAGGGAGGTGACCTTCTGGAGCAGAGAGGCGAACTTCATCTCCTCCAGCAGGTCCAGGTTGTTGTTCTCCTTCTCGCCGTCGCTGCCGATACCGACGGCGATGCCTCGCGCACGCATGTCGGCGACGCGGGCCGGGCCCGACGACAGCTTCATGTTGGAGCACGGGCAGTGGGCGACGCCCGTGCCCGTCTCGGCGAGCAGATCGAGTTCGCGGTCGTCGAGCCACACGCAGTGGGCGACCACGGTGCACGGTCCGAGGATGCCGCGGTGGTGGAACTCTTCGATGGGGCGGCGGCCGAACTGCCGTACCGACTCCTCGACTTCCCAGGTCGTCTCCGATGAGTGGGTGTGCAGGCCGGTGTCGAACTCCTCGGCCAGGGCGGCGGCCGCCCGGAAGGCGTCCTCGCTGCAGTAGAAGAGGTGCTCGAGACCGACCCACGAGCGGACCCGGCCGCCCGCGTACGTGCGGTAAGTGTCCAGTAGGCGGCGGTTGGTCTCCAGGGACTCGAAGTAGTCGTAGCCGGGCAGATCGGCGACGTAGGGGACGAGAGTCGCGCGGATGCCGACCTGTTCGGCGGCGCGCGCCGAGCCCTCCATGTGACGCCACATGTCCATCACGGATGTGGTGCCCGCGCGCAGCGACTCCGTGTAGCACAGCAGCGACGCGGCCTCGGCGATCTCGGGGGTGAGCGCCTTGTGGGCCGGGTCCACGTAGTCGCGCAGCCAGTCCCACAGCGACTTGGACTCGGCGGTGCCGCGCAACAGGCCGGAGTGCAGGTGGGTGTTGTGCAGCCCGGGGATGACGGCGTGACCGGTTGCGTCGATCACCTGGGCGTCGGTGGTGGCGAAGGCCTCCGGGCGGTCGACGGCGACGATGCGGTCGCCTTCCAGGAGGACGGAACCGGGGTCCAGGACGGCCTTCGTGCCGTCGCAGGGAATGACGATGCCGTTGTGGATGAGTGTGCGGTGCGGCGACATGGTGTGCTCCTCAAGACCGGTGCGGGAGGCGGCGGCGGGTTCAATTCCGTTGGCAGCGGACTCAGTTCCAGAACCCGGCGTGGACGGCGGACGCCTCCTCGTGCAGGCACGGGCCGACCACCTCGACCGCGCGCTGACCGCTGGCCAGGACATCCCGGCAGGGCAGGGCCATCGTCGGGTTCTCGGGGTTCGCGCCGGTCAGGGCGAGGAGTTCGTCCTCGCCGAGGGCGTAGGCGACCCGGCCGATGCCGCTCCAGTAGACGGCTCCGGTGCACATCGCGCACGGCTCCGTGGAGGTGTAGAGCGTCGCGCGGGCCAGCGCGCCACGGTCGTACGCGCGCGTGGCGAGGCGCACCAGATTGGTCTCGGCGTGGCCGGTGGCATCCCGTTCGGTGACAACGGTGTTGCCGGCCTCCAGAACCTGCTCCCCGTCCAGGACGAGCAGCGCGCCGAAGGGGTGGTTGCCGGCGTCGCGGGCCTGCGCGGCCCTGGCGATCGCCGCTCGCAGGAACAGCTCATCTTGTGCGGTGGGTGCGGTGGATGCGGCCGTGGTGGTCATGTCTGGCTCCTCAACGTCTCGTACGTAGTGGGCAGTTCGGGCACGCGGGGGCGCGGGCACAGCACCGTGTACGCGACGCCCGCCACCGCGAACCCGACGAACAGGCCGAACGAGCCGAGCGCCGGATGCGCCGCGGCCAACGGCCCCGTGTACAGGGACTGGTTCATGAACGGCAGCTCGGCGGCGACCGCGAGCAGTACGCAGGGCAGGCCCCGGCCGAAGCGGTGCCCCGGGTCGTACGGGTCCGCGACCGCGCGCCGCCCCCGCCCCCAGTACGCGACGATCATCACCGCACCCCACGGCGCCAGCCAGTAACCCGTCATCAGGAGAAAGTCGTTGAGCTGCGTCGCGAAGTCACCGTGCCCCGCGTACCAGGCGAGCCCGGTGCCGAGGCCGCCGACGACGAGCACCGACACCCAGCGCGCAAGGGCGAACCCGGCGACGAGCGCCGCCATCGCACCCGAGTACAGGTCGATGACCGTGGAGGCGAGCGTGGAGAGCAGCAGGCACAACAGCACCACCGTGCCGAGCGCGTGCGGCAGCAGGCCACTGACCATCGCACTCGGGTCGTCGAGCCCGCCCGCCGTGCCGAGCGCCGCACCGAGCGATCCGATCCACACCCCGGCGACCGCGCAGCCACCACCCGCCGCGAGGAAGACCCGGTGCGGCCGGCTCTGCCGCGGCAGATAGCGGCTGTAGTCGGACGCGTACGCGGACCAGCCGAGCACGCGCGCCGCGGTGACGGCGACGACCAGCAGGAACGCCGCTGTTGAGCCGTCGGCCGGGTCGACGGGCGCCGTCGCCCGCGCCGCCCCGAAGCCGTACGCCGACATCACCGCGAACACCACCACGAGGACCACCGCGAGCACCCGCTCAACGGTGTGGATCAGCCGGTAGCCGACGACCGCGATGCCCACCTGGGCCAGTGCCATCAGGGCGAGGGCCGGGGCGAAGCCGATGCCCGTCAGGTCCCGCAGGAGGTAGATGCCGAGGAGCGAGTCGACGACACACCAGCCGACGCCGTTGACGACGGTGAACGCCGCGGACGGCAGGTTCCCGAGCCGCCCGAACGGGCCGCGCGACTGCACGAGTTGGAGCACACCGGTGAGCGGCCCGCGCGTGGAGAACAGGCCGACCAGGGCAGAGCTGAGCAGGGTGCCCGTGAGGATCGCCAGGACGGCGGGCAGCAGGTCGAGGCCGAACACCGACGTCGAAAGGGCGCCCACACTGAGCGTCGCGAACTGCACGTTCGCGCCGAACCACAGCGTGAACAGTGACCAGGGGCGGCCATGCCGACGTGTGAGCGGGACGGGTTGGGCTCCCAGGCGTTCGATGGCCGAGGGACGTTCGATGGCTGAGGGAGGTTCGACGGTCGAGGGACGTTCGGGGTCGGCGCGCATGATGGCTCCTCACCAATACAGGACGGGGGAGTACGGGAGCGGGGGAGGTGCGGGTGGGCATGCGGCTCGTTGCGTCCCTCAGTGAACCGGCGGCGCCGCCCGAGCGGGATTGCACAGCTCTCCAGACGCACGGCCGCTTTCGCGCGGCGGGCCCGTACTATGCTCCAAACCCCGTGCACGCCGGTGTGCATCCCTGTAACACGAGTCGCCGGCCCGTACGTGGGCGGCGTCGAGGAGGCCGACCGGTGCAGCTCGCCGAACTGCTCGCGATGTCGAGGCTCGGGCTGCAGCCCGTCGTGGAGCCCCGCGCCGAGAGCCCGCGTGTCCGGGGCGTCTACACCACCGACCTGCCGGACCCGGGACGCTACCTCGACGGCGGTGAACTCGTCCTGACCAGCACGACCTGGTACCAAGAGCCGCGCGACGCCGATGTGTTCGTCGCCGCCCTGACCGGGGCCGGAGTCGCCGCGCTCGTCGCGGGAACCGCGGATGTCGGCGCGCTGCCCGAGCCGTTGGCCGACGCCTGTGCCCGGCACGGCCTGACGCTGCTCACCGTCGACGACGACGTGTCGTTCGCCGCGCTCACCGAGACCGTGCTCGCGGCGCTCGGCGGCGGCCACCGCCGAGCGCCGTCCGCGAACCTGCACCGCGGCCTGGTCGCGAGCATGGCCGCTGGCGAGGGCGCCGAAGGACTCATCGACGTGTTCGCGCGGGCCACCGGTGTGTGGTGCGCGGTGCTCTCCGCGACCGGTGTGCCACGGGCGGGCGGTGTCCCCTCGATGAGCGAGCGGCAACTCGCCCGCGCCCACCACGACGCGCTCGGCGCCGGTGGCTTCCCCGCCGTACGATCCGTCCCCGGCCAGGGCGAACTCACCCTGTTCCCCGTCCAGTCACCCGCCGCGCACCGCCCGCCCGCCGGGTACCTCGCCGCCTCGGGCGACTACCGCGACTGGGCGCCGGGCGTGGCCGACGCCGCGTGGGAGGTGTGCGCGCTGCTCGCGCTCGACGGCGCGGCCACGCAGGAACGCCGCCGCATCGAGGCACGTTTCCTGCGCGAGGCCGTCGACCTGCTCACCGACGGCCGGGAGGAGGCGGCCGCCGCCCGCCTCACGAGCCTCGGGCTCACGCTTGAAGCCCCTCTGAGCGCGGTCTACGTGAGCACCACCGGCAGCCCGTACGGGGCCGAACTCGCCGCCACCGTCCTGGAGGACGTCGCCGATCGGCACCCGGGCTGTTCGGTGCCGATTCCCGTCGAGGGCGGCGCCCACCTCATGCTCGTACCGGCCGACGACCACGACACGGCCGACGCAGCGCAACGGCTCACCCCGCTGCTGGCCGACGGCCACGCGGCCATCGGCACGGGTGGGCCGACCACCGGCGCGGCCGGTCTGCGCCGTTCTCTGGAGGAGGGCCGCAACGCGCTCCGGGTCGCCGCCCTCGGCACCGGCACCGTCCGCACCGCCGAGCGCGGCGCCCTCTCCTCGTACCAACTCCTGCTCGCGGCCGTCCCCGACGACGTACGCCGCTTCTACCGCGACCGGCTGATCGGCGTCGTCGAACGCTACGACGCCGACCACGGCAGCGACCTCGTGGCCACGCTCACCGTGTTCCTCGACGCGTCCGGATCCTGGCAGCGCTGCGCCGAGCAACTCCACGTCCACGTCAACACGTTGCGCTACCGCCTGCGACGGGTGGAGGAGCTCACCGGGCACAGCCTGGCCACCTTGCGCGACCGCGTCGACTTCTGCCTGGCGCTGAGTATTCGGTGAGGGCCCCTGTCGCGCTTCAGTGGGGCAGTTGCACGGTCAAGGTCACTGTGGCTCCGCTGGGGCCCGCAGTGATGGTGAGGTCGTCGGTGAGCAGGCCGGCCAGCCACAGCCCGCGCCCGTCCGCGGCGCCGTCGAGCCCGGGAGCCGGCTCAGGGATGACCGTGGCGCTGAAACCGGGGCCCAAGTCATGGATGTGGCAGGAGAGATGGCCGTTGCTGCGCTGCAACACCAGTGTGCCGCCCCCGCCCGCGTGCTCGACCGCATTGACGGCCACGGCGTCCATCGCCACGATGAACTCGCCCCGCCGGGGCTCGGTCAGCCCTTCGCGGTCCGCATGCTGCTCGACGAGCATCCGCAGCCGGGGCAGGTCGTCCTGGGCGAAGCGGGATTCCAGCAGGGTGACAACAGGTACCTCGCGGGGGCCGGGCGGGGTCGTCATCAGCGGCTCACCTCACTGAGCACCAGATGGGGCACATGACCGGCACCTGCCAGAGCCAGTACGCGGGCCGTGACCTGCTGGCAGCGCACCTGGACCGGCCCATCGGTATGGGCCCGAACCAGCCGCAGCAGGTCCACCGCACAGCCCGCGCTGAGGAAGATCAGACCGGACAGGTCCACGGTCAGATGCCGGGCTTCGCCACTGCGTCTCAGTCCCTCGCGCATGGCACCGATGAATTGCTCACGTGTAGCCAGGTCGGCCTCGCCCGCCAACTTCACCGCGCCGTCCGCGTGTTCCACGTGCAAGGCGCCCAGATGGGGCAGTAGTCGGCAAGGGTGGGTCTGGTGCATGGCCGCCAGTACAGCGGGGGTGAACCAGCGGCTGTCGTAGGCGCAGATCTCCGTATAGGGGCGCTCGGTGAACAAGTGGTGGGCGTGGGACTCGCGATACATCATCACCTCGACGTCCGCGTTCAGGTCCCCCACCCAGTGCATGTCGATATAGGCGCGCAGCCCGCGATAGCCCTCGGCCAGGGCACGGTCGGTCTCCTGCGTGATGCGCTGCCACTGCCGATCGGGAGTGAACCCGTCCTCGGGGTGAATGAGCGCGCGCATGCTGCTGACCACCAACTGACCGCGCTCGCGGGCGGCGCCCAGCAGAGCGCCCGGCACGTCGAGCCGTCTCCACACCTCGCCCTCGGCCAGCTGAGGCGCGGCGAAGATCATCACCTTCTCCCGCTTCACCACACCCGTCCAGGCGAAAGCGGACACCACGTCACGGCCCGCGTCATCGTCGTCATAACTGACAAAGGCGTGGTCGCCGGGCCGGAGCTGTTGCACCGGGACCGTACCGGCAGATGCCGAGCCAGTGCTGGCCATCCCTCACCTCATCCATGACGGCCCACGAGACAAATACGCGGACATGCTAGTGATCTGCAACGAATAGCCATGCGATTGCCCGGTTATCGCAACGATCTGACAGAAGTGCCGCTCAGGACGATCGAAAAAATGCACGGAGACGCCGTATTTCACGCCGGATCGGCGGGATGGCGTGCAATGTCAGGTTCGGGCCGAGATCTCGTCGGCTTGTCCTGCCGAAACCGCGAGGCCCGGTTCTTGTGCTCCACCGTCTATGCCAGATGAATCAGACGGTCAGGCCGGCGCTGACCAGCCAGATGTGTTCGCAAGTCTCCGACGCATCTTGGAGCTTCTCGCGGGACTCCTGCGAGGCGTGGTAGAAGGTCCGCTCGATCATCCAGCACAGGGCGCGTGCCATCGCCGGGGCCTGGTCCGGTGCGGCGCCGGCCTGGATGCCGGCTCGTTCCAGGACGGCGGTGATAGCCGCGATGAACAGGTCAGCCGTGTGGTTCCACAGCTCGCCGATCTCCGGCACTGTCAGGGACAGGTCGATCGCCGTGCGCATGACCAGGCCGTGCTCGTTCCACAGGTCGACCGTGCGCCGTATGGCTGCCGCGATGGCCTGGCGCGGCTCATCGGCCTGCGCGGTGACCCGGGACCGTTCCCACAGGTGCTCAACCGTCCGGGCCACGAGCGCCGTGACCACTTCTTGCTTGGAGCCGAAGTAGAAGTACAGGGCGCCGCGTGTGATGCCGGCGCCCTGGGCGATGTCGCCGACGGTCATGGCGTCGTAGCCCTTCCGCGCCAGCAGAGCTTCGCAGGTGTCCAGAATGGCCCGCTCCCGGACATCGCCCTTGCGTTCGGCGGCACGTCGGCTTCGCGTGGGGTGGTGGCCGGGCATCAGAGCTGAGCACCCTCGGCGAAGTCGGTCGTACGGGAGAGCGTCTCCCATGCGCGGATCTCCTCGTCCACGGCCGTGCGCGCGGCGGTGACCAGTCGCAGCGCGTCCGAGCCCAGGACGAGGTGGGCCGGCGGCTGGTCCACCGTCGTGATGTGCACGACGGCTTCCCCGGCCTTGGCCGGGTTGCCCAGTTGGTTCCCGCTTGCCTTCTGCCGCGCTTCGCGGATGGGGGTGAACAGCTCGTCGTAGTCGTCGATGGACTGCGCGGCGCGTGTCATGGACCGTCCGGCCCAGTCGGTACGGAAGGAGCCGGGCTCGATCGCCGTCACGTGGATCCCGAACTGCGCGACCTCCTTGCCCAGCGCCTCAAGGATGCCTTCCAGCGCGAACTTGCTGCCGCAGTAGGCGGACATGCCGGGCACGGCCATGAGCCCGCCCATGGAAGTGACGGCCATCAGGTGTCCGCGGCGACGCCGGCGCATGTGGGGCAGTGCTGCCTGCAGGGTGGCCACTGTCCCGAGTACGTTGACCTCGAATTGCCGCCGCACCTCGGCCAGCGGCGTCTCCTCGAAGGTGCCCTCCAGGCCATAGCCGGCGTTGGCGACGACGACATCCAAAGCTCCGACGCTCTGCTCTACCTCTGTGATCACATTCGAGACGGCGTCGCCGTCCGTCACGTCCAGGATGCGGCCGTGAGCCTGCCCGGGGCCGAGCTCTTCGAAGGCCCGCAGGTCCTTCTCCGAGCGGACTGTACCGACGACGGTGTGCCCGGCGGCCAGGACCGCTTGGGCGAACGCACGTCCGAGGCCCGTGCTGACGCCGGTGATGAGCCACTTCTGTTCCTGCATTGTTCTCCCAGCTGGGACTCGGAAGGAGCCTGGTTGCTCCCTCACCTCAAAGTCTACACACCGTCGATTTTTGTCATCGTCGTGCAGATTCCGGCGAGGGGCGTACTGGCAGGGCATCCCTCACAGCGGCTTCGCGCCTTAGCGTGGAACGCATGGACGCGAGGGCCAGCAATGAAGCACGGGAGTTCCTCATGTCCCGACGAGCGAACCTCACGCCCGAACAGGCGGGGCTGCCGGTTTCCGGGCACCGGAGGGTGGCGGGCCTGCGGCGCGGCGAGGTGGCGATGCTCGCGGACGTGAGCCCGGAGTACTACGCGAAGATCGAGCGCGGCCGGCTGGCCGGTGTCTCGGACGCCGTCCTGGAGTCGCTCGCCCGGGCGCTGCGGCTGGACGACGCCGAACGCGAGCACCTCTTCGACCTTGCCCGAGCGGCCAATGGCGCGGCGCGGCCCGTGCGCAGACGCGGGTCGAAGAAAAAATGGGCGCCCAGGGACAGCCTGGCCCGCGCGCTGGACGCCATCGCCCTCGGGCCCGCCTTCGTACGCAACGGCCGCATGGACGTCCTCGCCACCAACCCTCTCGGGCGCGCCTTCTACGACGAGGTGCTCGACGGCCCCGGCCAGGGAAACCTGGCGCGCCACTGCTTCCTCGACGAACGGGCCGAGGAGTTCTACCCCAACTGGGAGGCGGCCGCGGACGTCACCGTGTCGATCCTGCGCACTGAAGCCGGCCGGGACCCCCGGGACAAGCAGCTGCACGACCTGATCGGCGAGCTGTCCACGTGCAGCGACGCATTCCGCACCCGGTGGGGAGCACACAATGTGCGCCGCCACGGATCGGGCACCAAGGAGTTCCACCACCACGAGGTCGGCGACCTCACCTTGACGTACGAGGGGATGGAGCTGACCGCCGAGCCGGGCCTGTCCTTGCTCATCTACGCCGCGGAGCCCGGTTCGCCCAGCCAGGAGCGCCTGCAACTGCTCGCGAGCCTCGCCGCGACGCCCGCCGCGGGTCCGCCGCGCGGCGGACACCGGACCTCGACCCAGGAAGGTTGATCATGCACACCAGAACCCTCGGACAAGGCCTGGACGTGTCCGCGATCGGGCTCGGCGCGATGGGCATGTCCCAGAGCTACGGCCCCAACCCCGGCAGCCGCGACGACATGATCGCCGTGCTGCGCTCCGCGGTCGACGAGGGAGTGACCTTCTTCGACACCGCCGAGGTCTACGGGCCCTACGTGAACGAGGAGCTGGTCGGTGAGGCGTTGGAGCCGATCCGCGACCAGGTCGTGATCGCCACGAAGTTCGGCTGGGACATCCAGGACGGCCGGAGTGTCGGTCTCGACAGCCGTCCCGAGCAGATCCGCCGGGTGGCGGAGGCATCCCTGCGGCGGCTCCGTACCGACATGATCGACCTCTTCTACCAGCACCGCGTCGATCCCGACGTGCCGATCGAGGACGTCGCGGGCACGGTCGGCGAGCTGATCGCGGAGGGGAAGGTCGGGCACTTCGGGCTCTCCGAGGCCTCGGCCGCCACCATCCGCGCGGCACACGCCGTGCACCCCGTGACGGCGGTCCAGAGCGAGTACTCGCTCTGGACGCGGGATCCCGAGGCCGAGGTGCTGCCCACACTCGCCGAACTCGGCATCGGATTCGTGCCGTTCAGCCCTCTCGGCAAGGGATTCCTCACCGGAGCCGTCGACACGTCCACGGTCTTCACCGACGGGGACATCCGCCACCGGGTCCCGCGTTTCCAGGCGGAGAACCTGGCTGCGAACCAGGCGCTCGTCGCCCACGTTCGGCAGCTCGCCGAAACGAAGGGCGCGACGCCGGGCCAGACAGCGCTGGCCTGGCTGCTCGCACAGCAGCCGTGGATCGTGCCGATCCCCGGCACCCGCCGCACGGCACGCATCCAGGAGAACAACGCCGCGACGGCCGTCGCGCTGTCCGCGGACGAGGTGGCCGATCTCGACGACCTCGCGCAGCGGGTCGGCGTCAGCGGCGACCGCTACAACGCCGAGCACATGACGTACGTCAATCGCTAGGCGCGACGCGCCGGAACAGCAGCGCGACGCGCTGGAACAGAAAGAAGGAACGAACGAAATGACCGCCAACGAATTCGACCAGATCTTCCCGCTCGGCGAGAAGAACGACGCCTTCGCCCAGTACTTCACCGGCCAGAGCTACCTGGCGCCGCTCGCCCCGGGAAGCGTCCCCGTCAGCAACGTCTCGTTCGAACCGGGCTGCCGCAACAACTGGCACATCCACCACGGCACGGGCGGCGGCGGTGACCAGATCCTGCTGTGCACGGCGGGAAGCGGCTGGTACCAGGCCGACGGCGAGGACCCCATCAGCATGGAGCCGGGAACGGTGGTCCGCGTCCCGGCGGGCACGAAGCACTGGCACGGCGCGAAGGCCGACTCGTGGTTCTCCCACGTCGCCCTCATCACGCCCGGCGAGGGCGTAAGCAACGAATGGCTCGAACCCGTCACCGACGAGGTGTACGGCGAGCTGCCGAGGAACGGAGCGACCGCATGACCATCCTGGACGACACCTACACACTGTCCAACGGCGTCGAGATCCCCAAGCTGGGACTCGGCACCTGGTTCATCGACGACGACAAGGCGGCCGAAGCGGTCCGCGCGGCCGTGGAGATCGGCTACCGCAACATCGACACCGCCCAGGCCTACGGCAACGAGCGCGGCGTCGGCGAGGGCGTACGCACCGCCGCCGTACCCCGCGACGAACTGTTCGTCTCGACCAAACTCGCCGCCGAGATCAAGGACTACGGCCGGGCGGTCGAAGCGATCGACGCGTCACTGGCGAAGCTCGGGCTCGACCACATCGACCTGATGCTCATCCACAGCCCGCAACCGTGGGACGACTTCCGCGGCGGCGACTACGCCGAGGGCAACCGCGAGGCCTGGCGCGCGCTCGAAGAGGCGCACAAGGCCGGCAAGATCCGCTCCATCGGGGTGTCCAACTTCCAGCAGCAGGACCTGGAGAACATCCTGCGCGGCGCGACCGTCGTACCGCACGTGAACCAACTGCTTGTCCACGCCGGCAACACCCCCTCCGGCCTCCTGGCCTACTGCGAGAGCAAGCAGATCCTCGTCGAGGCGTACTCGCCGATCGCCCACGGCGCCATCCTGCAGAACGCCGAGGTCAAGGCGATGGCCGAGAAGTACGGCGTCTCCGTCCCGCAGCTGTGCATCCGCTACACCCTGCAACTGGGCACGGTGTCTCTCCCCAAGACGGCGAACCCCGCACACATGCGCTCCAACGCCGAAGTCGACTTCGAGGTCTCCGACGTCGACATGGACGCGCTGCGCGGCCTGCGCCACGTGGACTACGGGGAACACAGCGCGTTCCCCGTCTACAGCGGCAAGTAGGCCAGGGCCCCGGGCTCGTTGCGCGCGCCCGTCGGCCGTGCTTGGCTCGCGCGATGAACTTTCTGTTGACGGCGAGTGGCTTGCGCAACGAGACACTCCGGGGTGCACTGCGGGACATGCTGGGCAAGCCGTTCGGATCGGCGAACGTCGTGTTCGTTCCCACGGCGTCGGTCGCCGAGCCCGGGGACCATGGGTGGTTCGTCGAGGACCTGAACCGCCTGCATGGCCTCGGCTGGCGGGAGTTCGACGTCCTGGAGCCGAACGGCCTGCCCCGGCAAGTGGTGCTCGACCGGCTGCTCCACGCCGACGTCATCTATGTCGAGGGCGGCAACCACTACCACCTCGCGCGCAGCATCACCGGCAACGGTCTGGCCGAGGGCTTCCTGGAGGCGCTGGAGGACCGGGTCTATGTGGGGGTCAGCGCCGGGTCGATGGTCTTCAGCCGTCATCTCACCGAACACTCCGCCGACATCATCGGGGACTCCAAGGACCTCCACCTGCTCGGTGCGACGACCGTGGAGCCGCCGTTCGGCCTCTTCGACTGGTATCTCAAGCCCCACCTGTACTCGCCGAACTTCCCCGAGCGGGACGACGCCTGGGTCGATGGCATCGTTGAGCGGGCGGACTTCCCGATCTACTTCATCGACGACGACACGGCCGTCCGCGTCAGGGACGGCAAGGTGGATGTCGTTTCTGAGGGCCGCTGGAGGTTCCATCAGTGACTCAACACGTCGTAAGGAGCCCCGGACACAACTGTGAGGAGCGCGCGATGATCGGTATGGAGGAGCTGGAAGCCGCGGCGGACAGGATCGCCGGTCACGTGGTGCGCACTCCCACGGTGACCAGTCCGGGGCTGAGCACACTGTTCGGTGTTCCCGTGACGGTGAAGCTGGAACTGCTGCAGCGCACCGGGTCGTTCAAGGCGCGCGGTGTCGTATCGAAATTGCTCACGCTGACCGGCGAGGAGCGCGCGGCCGGTGTGGTCGCGGTGTCCGGCGGCAACCACGGTGTGGCCGTGGCGGAGATGTCCGCCGTCCTGGGAGTGCGCGCCACAGTCGTGATGCCGCGCAGCGCTCGGCCACGCTCGGTGGAGATCGCTCGTGCCGCCGGTGCCGACGTGCAACTGACCGCCACTGTGGACGAGGCCTTCGCCCTCATGGAGCGGCTCCAGGCAAGCGGGCTCACGCCGTTGCACCCGTTCGCCGATCCGGTGGTGATCGCGGGCCAGGGCACGGTGGGGCTCGAACTCGCCGCGGACGCGGGCGAGTTGACGGACGTGCTGGTCTCCATCGGGGGTGGCGGATTGATCTCCGGCGTGGCGGCGGCGCTGCGGGCTCTGCGACCGGGCGTACGCGTCTGGGGTGTGGAGACCACTGGTGCCGATGCCATGTCGCAGGCGCTGGCCCGCGGCGGTCCTGTGCCGGTCGCCGTCGACTCGCGCATCCCCACGCTCGGCGCTCCCAGCGTGTCCCCGCTGACCTACGACATGGTGCGCGACCTGGTCGACGAAGTGCTCGTCGTACCTGAGACGCAGGCCTTCGCCGGCGTGCAGGAGCTGGCCGAGCACGCCAAGGTGTGGGCCGAGCCCGCCGCGGGCTGTCTCGTGCCCGCGGCCCGCCGCGTCCTGGCCAAGACCGGCGAAGGCGCGCGGCTCGGACTGGTGGTCTGTGGCGGCAACGTATCCGTGGATGAAGTGGCCGCATACATGGGCTAGTAGTGCTTCGTTAGGTTCTGGCTCTGGTGAGCGGACGGCCGCAGGTGGTGCAGATGCCGGTCCAGCACCGCAGCATGTCCTGGAGGGTGTC